>NZ_DAMBFQ010000004.1:0-237245 GCF_032061225.1 Moraxella sp. CTOTU48841 | reverse complement strand
TGGTAGTGTGGTTCGCCCATGTGAGAGTAGGTCATCGTCAGCTCCCTATTCCAAACACCCCCTTACTGATGTAAGGGGGTGTTGCTTTTTGGCTGATTAATACGTTTTGTATAGGGTATTGTCGGAAACCTAAAACGCTGAGACACTACCCTTATGAAAAACGAACAACAAAACACAAGTGTCGTAAAATCCGGTATAAACGTAAGGAGGATGGCATGTCAAAGCTTGTCCGCTGTACCTTTTGCTGTACCTTTTAAATTAAAGCTTAATAAAATAGAAAAAGAAAAAGTGTGGCAACTACCACACTTTTTTTAACGATAAATAAAATACAAGTTTTTTGGCGATTAGTTTGATAAATCTATCGCATAATCTGCCAAGCCTTTATTTGAACCGTCGTCATTATTTACGACGCTAATATTGGTTAATCCTGCTTTTTGGGCAAAGTCAATTTTGTTTGCACTCGATTTAAAGGTTACAGGACCCGCTGTTTTTACTTTGGCAAACCGCCAGCTACGACTGCTACCATTATTGGTTAATGATAAATTCTTAGCCGCTTTGATGTAGTTAATCAGGACATCACGATTGGCATCAGGGGATTCAACTACATTGGTACTATTGATGCTGTAGTATTCCTTTAGACCTGATGCACGATAGTTATTGGTTGCGATGATAAATGGTGCGTTGTCTTCAATCGGCTTGCCTTTGTAGGTTAAGTTTTGGATACGGCTACCGATAGGTTTAGTCACATCAATTTCATATTGCACATCGGCTGAGGTAAACATATCAAAGTTATACCCAGGAAAAGTGCTGATTAACGATTGTGGTGTGGTAAGACTTGGGTTTATTTGATTAAAGCGTTTGGCAGAATTCTCTAGCCATTTTTTGATATCACTGCCTTGTATTTTTACTGCAAACACGGTATTTGGATACAGGTATAAATCAGCCGCATTGTTAATGGCGATATTGCCTTGAGCGACATCCGTATAATCTGAACCGCCTGCAAATCCGCTTTTAAATGGGGCACTCACCGATAAGACAGGGATATCTTTATATTGTGGCAAATTGACGTTAATGTAATCGCTGATATAATTGGCTTGGGCTTGGTTGACCACTTGAATCGCTGACACATCACCCACATCAGCAAAGTAAGAAGTCATTGAGAAATCGGATGTACCGATTGGGGTTTTGACATAATCAATAGTGGCATTATGTTCTGCCTGAATTAATTGAGCCACTCGCGGGTTAGCTGCTACAAAAGTTTTATCAGCATTTTGGATAGTACGCACTTCCACTTTGGTATTGTTTTTATTGACGACCCATTTTTTGCCATCAAAGGTTAAATTCAATTTGATGACGCCTAACCCTTTGCCCCAAAAACTTGGCATGACCGCAGGTACATTGTTTAAAAAGCCATTAACTTTATCAATACCTGCTTGGTCTAGGCGGGTGTCTTTGCTACTAGCATCGGGAAACACTTGATGTGTGTGTCCCATCAAAATCGCATCAATACCTGGCACTTGCGATAGATGCCAACTGGCGTTTTCCATCATTGGGCTGTATGGTGAGGTATCAATACCACCATGCGACAAGGCGACAATGACATCTGCACCTTCATTTTTCATTTGTGGCACATATTTTTCTGCCATTTCTTTCGCACCGGCGGTGGTGACTTTGCCGTCTAGCCATTTTTTGTCCCATTGCATAATACCGGGTGTGGTAAAGCCAATGATACCAATTTTTAGCGGTACGGTAACCGTCTTACCGTCTGGTGTGGTTGCCGTAAAGGTTTTGGTAATGATTTTATAAGGCTTAAACAGTGGCTGATTAGTGCGTGAACTAATGACATTGGATAAAACCAAGGGAAAGTCAGGTCCTTTACAAGCACTGGCACTTGCAGTTATGCCATCAACATTAAACTGACTGCCTGTAATTTGATTAAGATAGTTCAACCCATAGTTAAATTCATGGTTACCAATCGTACCTGCATCATATTTTAGGTCATTCATAACCTTATAAATGCCCAGTGTTTCGTCGCATTTGACAGGGTTGACCGTTGCTTGATAGTCACCTAAAGCACTACCTTGAATGGTATCACCGTTATCTAGCAAGATATTATTGGCAGATTCACTACGAGCGTTATTAATAAGCGTTGCGGTTCGCTCAAGCCCCAAACTTTTGTCTTCTGTCAACTTGTAATAATCATAACTCATGACATTATTATGTAAATCTGACGTTTCAAGAATAGTAAAGTTAAGGTTCGTATTGGTAGCGATTTGCTGTGGTTTAGGGTCATTACTATCATTATCATTGTTATTACAAGCAACAAGTGACATGCTTGCTACAATCATGGATGTGGTGAGGCAAATGCGCTTGATTTGCGTATTTTTATAATGATTGTTTTTATAATGATGGGTCTTATAGTTCATGATCGCTCACTAAATTAGGCTCAAATAAGAGCGTTGATAAATTTGTGAGATATCATAAAAAGGTTGCGTGACAAAATGATGAATAGTAAGCGGTTAATAAAATTCGCCGCCTACCGTCAAGCGACTCTGCAAACAACCAATTGTTACGACTAAGCACCCAAATACGCATCTGATTGTCTGCCCAATTCCGAGGTAGCCGTTAGCTTGCTCGCCAATACACTTTAAGTACGCTATTATCCCGACTTAACTGTAATAACTCATCCAATAGCGAACGCAATTTTTTCGTTGTTGTCGCTTCAAGACCACCCCAGATGTGGTCAATTTTGTGAGGATGTTGTTGTAAAAAATCTTGTAGTATCGTAAAAATCTGCGTATGCGGCAGTTGATTATCATTAGCTACAATTGGCAACACCGTTGCAGGATACTGGGCTAAAACGTCTTCTAAATAAGCCAAATCTTGCTGGCTTTGTAAAAAGGTCAGTACAATCGGCGGTATTGTCTGCTCGCTCATTTGCCACTGCTCTAACAGTCTCGCTACGGTCGGTAGTGAGGTTTCATCAGCGATTAATAGACTTTGTCCCTGTGGCTGATTAACATCGAGATGGTCGATTTTTTCGGGGAATTCTCGCTCACTGGTAAACACATCGCCTGTTTTTAACGATTTTACCCAGGTTTCGCCAAGACTGATTTCGCCGTTTTTTTCTCCATGACAATAAATATCTATCCAAGCCAGGTTTCGCGTTTCACCGTTTTCATCCACGGTTTGCCATGCCTTGCGAAGCGTATAATAGCGGTAGGGGCGGGGGTGTTTTTTTAGGTCGGTGTCGGGCAGTTTGACATCAAACAAAAACGCATAACCTGCAGGTAAATCGGATAAATCGCTATCGGTTTGCACTGTCAAACGATACATATGGTGACTGACCGCTTCCACGCTTTGCAGGCAAAATTGACGCTGCTTGATGTCAATGGTTTTTTTACCTTGTTTGCGGTCACTGCGCTGCAATAAGGCGACATATTGGTCGTTGAATTTTTCAAGGGTTTGGGTCGGCTCACTAAATGCCAAAAGCTGATTGTCTAAGTGCGGCTCGCTTTGCGCAAATTGCAAATCCAACAGCAAGCCTTGTTGATAGATTTGGCGTAAGGTCGCATTTTTTAAGGTTTTTTGCTGAACCTTGGTTAAGTTTAGCAAGCCTAATGCCATGTGCTTCATATCATCGCCATGGTCTTCGTTGATGTGATCGATGATGTCGGCAATTTCGGGGTCATCAAATAAAGTCAGATTTTCTGGGTGCATAGAATGTAATTTTTGTTAAAGGGCGATAAGGAAAGGACTTGGGGTAACAAGTCCTTTGTTTAGATTTATGAACCTGATTAAAACTTCGCGGTTAAGCTAACACTGGCTTGTCGCTCTGGACCCATCCAGCAATTATTGCGGTCATAACAACTACCCACGTAGGTTTTGTCAAACAAGTTACTGACAGTCAAGCCCACATCGAACGTGGGGTTAATTTGATAACTACCAGCCAAATCGACCAAGGTGACGCTTGGCAAAGTATCTGAGTTTTCTCTATCAATCTGCATCCCAGCGATGTGTCGCACACCCACTTGCACCGCGGTTTTGGCGTTGGGTTTCATACTTGCCCACAGTGTGGCGTTGTGTTTGGCAATTTGTTGCGGGGTATTGCCAACCAGTTGAGGATTAAACTCATCCTTGGTGATTTCGGCATCGACATAACCATAGCCGACACCCACATTGAACCAATCGTTGAAACGATGATCGGCAGAAATTTCAAAACCTTTTGACGTGGTTTCACCTGTTTGGGTTTGTTTGGTCCAGTCGATGGCAGTGACCTTGTCATTTTTGCGCGTGATATCGTAGGCAGACAACGTGGCTTTGGTGGCTTTATCTGGCGAGCTGTATTTTATACCGACTTCAACTTGGTTGGCGGTGGTGGGCTTAAAGGCTTCACCTGTAATATAGTTGACGCCCAATAAGGGTTGAAATGACTGAGCGTAGCTGACATAGGGAGCAAATCCATTGTCAAGTTGATACAGGGCTGACAATCGCCCGGATGTTTGCTTGGCTTCGTTGACGGTGGTTTTTGCATTGCTACCTGCGGCAGTGGTTTTGGTGGTGCTTTTATAGTCATCGTGGCGTAACCCTGCGACCACAGTAAGCTTGTTCCATTGCATTTCATCTTGTAGATAAACGCCGAATTGACTTTGCTCAATATCATCGGTTTGTTGATAGCCTGTCAAACTAAGGGCAGTTTTGCTAAATAAATCATAATCAGGATCACTTAAATCGATGATGGGTATGCCATTGTACATGGCATCTGCGTACTTAGCGGTGCTGTCGGTTTTTTGATAGTCCACACCCAATAATAAATTATGTGAGGTATTATCAGTAATCAGACTATAAGCCAATTGGTTATCGGTTGCCCAGTTGGTCATTTTTTCATCGGTCGTGTAGGCGGTGCGTATCAGCTTGCTGTCTGAGCCCTCGCTAAAGCCTTGATGGTAGGTGTTTTTTTGTTGGGCATCGGCATCGGTATAACGCAAGGTATGTTTAAAGGTTAACAAATCATTGATTTTCCAGTTGATGGTCTCGCTTGGCATAAAGACTTTTTTACTAAAATCATTCCATTCATCGCCGGCGTAGGCATCCGCGTCTAACTTACCATAACTGGCTTTATACACTGTGCCAACGCTTGGTAGTGGGGTAGAAGGGACTTGATGAGGGTCATCTTGATAATACAAATTGGCAAGCACAGAGATATTTTTGCTCGGTTTGTATTCGATAGAGGGATTGATTAATACCCGTTTTTCTTCGGTCGTTTGCATTTGTCCGTCTTTTTCACGGGCTAATGCCACCATGCGATAATTGGTGGTATCGTTAATAGGACCTGTGCTGTCAATGGCGATTTCTTTAAGATTATTGGTACCCGCCCGTAGTCTGATTTCGTTTTCGGGAGTGTTTTTTGGGGTTTTGGCGATTTGATTGACCATACCGCCCGGCTCATTATAGCCGTACAGTGACGAAGCAGGTCCCTTGAGTACTTCCACGGCTTCGGTGGCATAGGCATCGACTTGGGGCATTAAATTCCAAGTTCCATCATACGGCAGCCGCATTCCGTCATAAAAGTTAGAATAATTCTTAAAACCACGCAGGGTATATTCATCAAAAATGCCAACCGTCCCACGACTTTCGCTACTGACACCTGGCTCATAACGCAGCGCACTCGCGACACTGTCTGCTTGGCGTTGCTGCAATGTCTCTTGCTCGATACGAGAATAACTCATGGGGGTTTTTTCGGGGTCAAGGGCGGTCTTGGTAGCGGTGGTGCGGTAAGCATCACTACGAATGACCAAGGTATCTAATGTGGTTTCGGGTGCTTCTTCGCTATTGGTCGCAACGTCTGCCAGCACTTGACTGGCAAAAACATGGCTAATACCCACCGCCAAACACGCCCGTATTGCTACTGATAAAAAAGATAAACGCATAAGTGACCCCGCCCTAATAAATAATTACAGAAATTTACAGTATGGTAAAATTAATGAAAATAATAACAATAATCATTCTTATTTGCAATTATATTTAATCCGCTTTAACTAGTTTTACGGCAATCCATATCGACTGTTTAATGCTCACCAATCACTTTAATGGCATCTAGACTGGCTTTTTCGCGTTGCAAACCGGTCAGCTCGCTGAGTTCGCCATTTTTCATCATCAACAATCTATCCGCCTTTTCAAAATAGCTGTCATCATGACTAATAATAAAAAGCGTTTTGCCCATTTTTTGCAACATGGGAATAATAGTGTGATAAAACACACGGCGATAGGCAGGGTCTTGGTCAGCAGCCCACTCATCAAGCAGTAAAATAGACTTTTCTTCGGCGACAGCAAGTAGCATGGCAAGGCGTTTGCGCTGCCCCTGCGAAAGTTCGGTGGCGCTCAGTTGATTATCGGTGACGCTGACTTTTTCTTTGATGGCTAAGATATCAAGCCAATTGTCGATTAACTCGGCATTGGGCGTATTTTGCGCGTTTCCCATCACAGTGTTAAACAGATAAAAATCGCTATAAATCGCTGAAAATAACTGGCGATAATGGGGGTAATGTTCTGAGGCGACAGGCTGATTATCGATAAAAATACCGGCATTTTCCGCAAGTTTAGGCTGATATAACCCTGTGATGAGCTTGGCAAGTGTAGATTTTCCGCTACCATTGGCGCCAATTAAGAACACCACTTCGCCCCGTTTTAACGTAAAGTTGATATGCTTTAAGCCAAAATTTGCGCTATTGTCATAGTGATAATTTATATTTTTAAAAGTAATGACTTGCCAATTTGGGGTGAAAATTTGGGTATCAAAATTTGGGCTATAGTCAGCAAGCTGTAATGATTGTATTTTTTCCAAGGCAACTTTAGCCGTTTGCACGGTGGGAAATGCCCCAATCGCCATCAGTAGAGGCGACTGGATAAATAATACTGTGAGGGCAAACGTAGTGGCGGTGGCAGTATCTACCCAATGATAAATATTTGCTAGGGCATAAATCACCCCAATTACGGCAAACATCATAATATTTGACCAGCTTACAGCTGACAGATGAAAAGTATCGGCTTTGACAATATGGTTGAAATAGTCGCTTGCGTGGCGTTGATAATCATGGGTAAATAGGCGGTTGGCACGTTCACGATTTAAGGCAAGTTCTTTTCGTCCATCAATCACCGCTTGATAATCTTGATACAGTGCATCATTGATTTCTCGTAATGTGGCTAAATGGGCATACACATGACCAACGAGTTTACTGCTGATAAAAATGGTCAGCGTAATACACCCCATGACCACAAGCAGCATTGGCACGGATAAAAACCCCAAATAAACCGCAGTCGCTGTGCAGATAATCACCCCTTGCACCAGCTCAGGCAAGCGTACAAACGCTACAGTAATCGACTGCACATCGGTAGTTAAGCTGGCTAACAGTTTGGCACTACCGATTTTTTCAACTTGGGCGATTGAAGTATCTAAGATACGTTTTATCAGTTGCGAACGTAATTCAAACACAAAGCGATGCCCTAACTTGGTCAAGGCAAGCTGTGAAGTAAACGTTGTCGCTAATAAACCCATAATCGCTAGCAAAAATACCGCTAATATCTGCCAACTGCCTAAGAGGGGATTATCAGCGCCGACTGCTGCGATTAAAAAACGGTTAATAAAGGCGATAATAGCGACATTCACCAAGGCATTAAGCAGATTAAGCAAGATGACTTTGATAAAGGCAATACGGTGCTGTTGCCAGATGAGGGTCATAAGGGGCATGGTAGTAGGGAACATGTATTTCCTGTTTAGCTTTTATTTTTTAGGCAGTCTCAAATAAAAATCGGACAAAGCAAGCTTCATCCGATGGCAAACGTTAACAATGTGTCAAATTAAAAATCAAAGGTCGCTGACAGCTTCAATGTGCGTGGCTCACCTAAGGTAAGATAGCCTGCACCGTTGTCACCTGCGGTATTTTCATAACCGCCCACCGATGACCAGTAGTCTTTATCGGTGACGTTAGCAATCACCCCTTTGAGCGTGACTGCTTTACCCGCAAGTTGGGTTTTATATCTTGCGCCCAAATCCACAGTGGTATAGCCATCGACTGTTAGGGTGTTGGCATCATTGGCGTAACGTTTGCCGGTATGGATGACATCGCCCGTTAGGGTTAAGCCGTCTAGTTGTGGTAAGTCATATTCTAGCCCTAGGTTCAACAGGTGTTTTGCTGCACCGATAACTTGCTTCCCTTCAGTGGCATCGCTACCGGTGTCTTTTTGTTGGGTATCAAGGAAGGTCACGCCGCCTAGCACTCGCATATTGGTGGTGGGTTGTCCATATACATTGAGCTCAATGCCTTTATGTTGGTTTTTGCCGTGCGCTTCAAAGGTAGTATCAACGGTAGTATAACGCGGCTTGTTGGTTTGAAAAGCGGTGAGACCTGCGCCGATAACGCCGCGGTCGTATTTCACGCCGATTTCGCTTTGTTTGGTGACGTACGGTGACATGGCTTGACCTGCATTGGTCAGCTCAGTTGCTACGCCATCGATGGTGGTGGTGAGAGGGGCAGTTTCGCCTTTGCTGAGGCTTTGCATATAGTTAGCAAAGACTGACCATTCATTGCTAGGGCGATATAATAGGGCAAACGCAGGCGTGGTTTTACTTTCTTTATATTTGCCATTACTGGCTTGGGTGGTGGGGTCAAAACTTTCATCTTCAATGGTTTGGTGTCTTGCCCCCAAGGTCACTTGAAGTTTATCATCCATGAAGGCTAGGGTGTCTGCCAATGCCACACTGGTGAGCGTGGTTTCGCCTGTCTTGGTAGGATGGTCGATATCGCCGCCTGCCAACGCCGCCGCTGACCAGCTGGGTTTGGCGTACGAGGTTGGGTGATATAAATTGGTCGTCAGCGTGTTTTGCCAATCAAATTGATAAGGTGCTTTTATCTGTGCTTTATAGATATTGCCAGACACTACCCAGTTATGGTTGATTTTGCCTGAGGTCAGTTTGCCACGGATACCGATTTCGCCTGTGTTGATGTCGTCTTCACGGGCATTGTCAAAGCGGTAGGTGGTGCCATCGCCATTTAAATTGGTGACCGTCAAGTTAGCGAGCGAGTTCTCTTCTTCGCTATGACGGAAGCCATACGCGCCATACGCAGTCAAATTTGGGCTAAGGTCATATTCAGCCCGTAATGTGCCAAACACATCTTTTTCATTTGAATAACTCCACGGTTGCGACCAGTTGCTTTTGGCATCAGCGGCCTTGGGTACACGGGTCAAACCTGACAAGGTGACATTGGTGCGCGTTTTTTGCAGTTCGTTATTTTGATAGCCCAAATCTGCCGATAACCGCATGTTATCTTGGCGATAATCTAAGCCCAAACCGACCAAACCCAATTTGGCTTTTTCATCATCGACTGCTGTACCGCCGTCTTGATAGGCGACATTGGCACGCACACCGTACGCTTGATTTGCGCCAAACCGTTGTCCCACGTCTAGGGCAATTTTACCGTTTTCGGCATTTTCGCTGCTGATAGTGACTTTACGAATCGGCGTTTGAGTGGCACGCTTTGGCAGCAAATTGACTGTGCCTCCTTTATTACTACCCCCGGGTGCCATGCCATTTAGGAAGGTGCTAGCGCCACGTTGTACTTCGACCCGCTCAAATAGCTCACTTGCGATAAATTGACGAGGCATAATGCCGTATAAGCCGTTCATCATGGTATCGTCAGAGTTGGTGACAAATCCGCGAATCAGATAAGCTTCTTGAAAATTACCAAAGCCACGAGCCACACGCACTGTTGAATCTTTTTTTAGGATATCCCCAACAGAATCTGCTTGTTTATTTAAAATAAAGTCATTGGTATAGGCCGTGGTCGAAAAAGGCGTTTCCATGGTCGACTTATTACCCAAAATACCGATACGGCTACCTGTAGCGACTTGCCCACCTTGATAGGCTGGCGACAAACCAGTTTTTGACGCATCCGCACTGGCAGTCACCACGATTTCATCGAGTAAGGTTTCTGTGGCAGCATCCGTGGTATTTGCTTCTTCTGCCATCGCCGCGGTCGATAATAAGCCAATCGTACTCGCTGCCAAAGACGAACGCACGGCTAAAGATAATAGGGATAAACGCATATTCAATCACTCAAAAGACAATAGATAAAACATTTTGCGAATGATAACAATTATTATTTTTATTTACAATAAGTAATGATAGAGTAACCAAAGAAGTTATGTTTTTAATTTTTCATACCTTTCATCAACCATAAAAAATATAAACCGCCTACGATGGAAGCAATTGTGCCCGCAGGTATTTCATAGGGAAAAATTGCATAACGTCCCACCCAATCAGCAATCAACATCAATCCTGCGCCCAGTAGCGCTGATAAGGCTAATTGGTGAGGTAACTGCACTGCCCCGAGTGTCTTGGCTAAATGCGGCGTCATCAATCCAATAAAACTTAGCGGTCCAACTGCCAGTGTCGAAACAGTGCTTAACACCGCTACAAGGCTAAAAATCAGTATTTCGCTACGTTTTACTGATACGCCCAAACTGCGAGCGATAGTTTCATCTAGGCTAATCACCCTAAGTGGCTTTAGTACCAAAAAACTGAGTAAAAATAACCCTGTACCAATGACCATTAATGCCCACGCCGTCACAGGATAAGCATGATATGTGGTACCCGATAGCCAATTGAGCATCGCTTGTAAGCGAGGGTCACCTGACAGTTTGATTAAAGTTAACATACCACCCATCAATGCAGAAATCGCCACACCCACGAGTAACAAATAGCTTGAGGATAGCCGACGAGCAAGCCACAAAACTAACAGTAACACCAAACCCGCACCTAACAGCCCACCCAATAAAGGCAATCCCAATGCCCAAACAGAATCGGTTGCCAGTCCCAGTGTGCCTAGTATCACTGGACTGAGCACGAACACCAATACCACCCCCAATGCCGCACCTGAACTGATGCCCATGACTTCAGGACTTGCCATCGGATTTCGAGTCAAGTTTTGTAATAGTACCCCTGCGGTAGCCAGCATTAGACCTGTTGCCATTGCCGATAAGGTACGCGGCAGACGAAAATTCTCGATAAAACTTGCCTCGGTATGCCACCCAAAACTGCCCATCGCATCTGGGGAAATATGTAATACACCTACCGTCACAAGCAGCAACAACCCGACCGCAACCGCCCAAAAACCGCCACCAAAATATCGGCGTTTGCCGACCAACAGGCTAGGGCTTTGTTCGGCAATCATGGGCTGTTTAATTTGTCGAATGACCAACCAAATAATCAACCCGGCACCTAATATCCCTGTGACCGACCCCACAGGCAGCGTTATGTTAAGTAATGGTTTGAACCAGGGTGACAGCAGCATCACAATGTTATTAGTGAGCCATAACAACATCGCCCCAAAGGCAAATCCTGCCATTAAGCGTTGCCCAATCGGACGAATCGTTACTACATTAACGACACTTGCCGCAGCCAAGCCCACAAAACTTAAAACGCCCACGCGGCTTACCACGCTTGCCGTGACTACTGCAACAAGGGTTACTACCACCATACGCACAGCAACCACAGGCACGCCCAAGGCTTTGGCTTGGCGTTCATCAAGGCTCATGATGGTTAAAGGTTTGACCAAAAACAACAAGATAATGGGCAAGATTAAGCTTATTAGCACAAAAAACTGGCTATTTTGCCAACTGGTTTGGGTTAAGTTGCCGCTTTCCCATGCCATAACGCCCATAACCCTTTCTGAGAAAAAAATCATCAACAGTGAGGAAATAGCAGAAAACAAAATATTGACCACCAAACCACCCAAAATGAGCACCACAGGATTCATACGACTGTTGGCAGCAATCGCAAACACCAAGCCCATACTCAGCAATGCCCCAACAAATGCCACCCAAAAGCTACCATACAAGCCAAAACTGGGAAAAAACAGCGTCACAATTAATAAAGCCAATTGTGCCCCTGTTCCTACCGCAAGGGTACTATCTGAAGCAAGGGTATTTTTGACCAATTGTTGTAGCAAGACACTGACTACGCCCAGTAATCCCCCGGCAAATATCGCCACTAGCATAGTCGGCAAAATTTGTAACTGCGCCACCATTTGCGCTAAGGTTAGCGACTGTGAACGGGCAAATAATAACCCTAAGGCATCATGCCAAGTGGTTTTAACAACCAAAGCCGTGGTCATTAAAACCAGCGACAATAAGCCACTAAAAAGCCAAAGGGCAGGGGCATTAAAGGGTTTGGTAATTCGCTGATTATCTCGCTGGTTATGTTGTAGCCTAGTTTTATTACCCATGCGCCTTACCCCCTAACCAATGAGCCTGATTTAATCGCTCGCCAAATACCACCATAGAAGACACACCGCCATACAGCCAAATCGGCGGTAAGACTGCCATGCAGCGACTATTGTTAGCCCTTGCGCCATAGCCTAGCCGCTGCCACAGCAAATTCTTGGCTAATTCTTGACGTAGCATAGGACTAAACGGCTCAACCACTACCAAACAGGTATCATCATCAAGTTTTGCCAAATCACTCAATGCCAGCGAATTAAATCCCCAAAGATTGCCTTTACCCATCTGATCTTCAAGGGTAATCAAATTTAACCCCATCACCTCAAATGTCGGTCGAAACAAGCTATTGTTGGTATAAATCCGCAAATTATTGCTATCGGCAAACTGCACTACCGCAATTTTTTTGATGTGGGGATACTTTTGGCGAAATGTCGCACCAAGCTCGCCAAGCTGTTTTTTTGACTGGGTTAAAAATTGCTGGGCGCGCTGCGGCTGATGAATAATTTCACCTAGATGAAGTGTCGGTTCAGCATAGTCCTGCCAAGTCGCTACCGCGTTTTTTGACATAAAACTCACCGACTTATGGGGTGTGTTGCCGTAAGCAGGTCTTAGATGGGCATAAAAATCATTATCAATAATCACGATATTGTTAGAAAGTGAGGTGAGTTGGGCAAGCCGTTCAAAGTTTGGGGTGAATCGTTCCCCAATATCGATAATATCGCTTGGCAGCGAGGGCGTGCCCACCCATTCACGATAGCTTTTGGTATCGCCTGTGGCAATCGGTGGATAGCCTAGGGCGGTGAGTGTCGAAGCCACCGCCCAATCAGGGGTGATGACTTTGACGCTGTGAGCATCTGCGGGCGGTGCTTCAAGCTTTAAATCCCGCTGAGGCTGGCACGCTGTCAAAAAAAACAAAACAATCAACAAGCAACAAGCCCTCATCACACCACCGCCACTTTATTACCGGTGACTGGGTGACTTAATAAATGCAAATTGATACCAAAAATCTGGTCAAGCACTTGCGGTTGCATGGTACTGGCGATATCACCCACATGACAAAGCTTGCCGTTTTTTAACGCAATAAACTCATCACAAAACTGTGCCGCAAGATTAATATCGTGAATAATAATCACAATCGCCTTGTTTTTCTGCCGTGCCAAATCACGAATGAGACGCAGTATTTCAACTTGATAGACGATATCGAGCGGGGCAAGTGGTTCATCAAGTAGCAAATAAGGCGTATCTTGGGCGATACACATGGCAAGCCACGCCCTAGCGCGCTCCCCTCCGGATAGCGTTGCCACTGATTGCTCGGCAAACGGCGTGACTTGGGTGACCGCCATTGCTTCACGCACCCTAGTATGGTCTTGTGGCGTAGGCTTTTGTAGCCATTTTTGATAAGGGTATCGCCCTAACATCACCAGTTCGGCAACGGTAAATTGACTGGCATCAGGCAATTTTTGCGGTAAATAGGCGACTTGTTGGGCGAGGGTTTTTGGCGGTAAATCAAAGATTGATTTGTCAGTAAAATCCGGTAATAAAATCTGTCCGCTAGTGGGGGTGGTTTCCCCTGCCAAAGCTTTAATCAATGTCGATTTGCCCGAACCGTTATGCCCAATTAAGGCATAGATTTTTCCCTTCTCAATGGTGACATTGATGTTGTGTAAAAGGGTTTTTTGTTGGCGCATGACGGTAAGCGATTGGGTGGTTAGCATGAGTTGACCCGGGTCAAAGTTTTAAAATAGCAAATCATAGCATTGATGATAATAATTATCATTAATTTTTATAAATAAGAATTAATATCATTTAAGATATTGATAACGATTATCATTCACACTATAATACAGCGATTTTAAGACTTTTCCTAAACATACAGCGCTATAACTATGTCTATCCAACGTCACGCTAACTTTAGTCAAGCCCATTTCTCAAACGATATTAGCGCCATAGTCGATAAAAAGTCGGGCACGTTGGCACTGATTGGCGTATTGAGCTTACATGGTATCGTAGCGATTAGCTTGGCAAATATGGCAACGCCTGATATCAAACCGCCCAAAGTCACGCCACCGTTAGAAATTAGCTTTATCGCGCCACCACCTGCGCTAACCAAGCCTGAAGAGATGACGGTAACAGCCGAGCAACAACCGATAAAACAACTACCTAAGCCCGTCGAAAAGCCAACAGAAAAGTCCATAGAAAAAATAGCAGAAAAACCAGAAGAAAAGCCGATAGAAAAACCCATCAGCAAGCCTATTGAGAAAACAGTCGAAAAACCGATTGCTAAGAAACCTGTAGAACAACCGATTAAACCGTTACCCGAACCGTCGAAACCAGCAGAAAGACCGATCGTCAAGCCGCCACAAGTTGACCAAGACATTGTCATGGCAAGGCAACTAGCCCTCGCCAATGAGCGAGCCGAACAAGCGCAAAAACAACAACTTGAACACCAGCAAGCACTCGCCAGACAGCAAGACTTAAAACAACAACAAGAATTGGAGCGGCAACAAGAATTGGAACGGCAACAAGCGCTTGCACGGCAAAAAGCGTTGGACAACCAATTAATTGAACAACAAGAGCGTGAGCGCAAACAAGCAGAAATGGATCGTCAAAAAGCGTTAGCTGATGCCAAAGCCAGACAAGCAGATGAAGCTAGGGCGAAAGCCGAAAAGGCAAAACAACAACAAGCCGACAAGGATAAAGAAGCCCAACAAGCGCAAAATAATTCACCTGTGAGCTTTTCGGCAGGGCAAGCAAGTTGGCGGCGGCAACCTAGTTTTAGCTGTCATAGTGAAGACCTGGAAAACGGCGCATTAACAGCGATTATTCGCTATACGGTGGACAAGCAAGGCAATCCAACCAGCGTCACTTTAGCCAAATCGACCGGCAATGTCAGAGTCGATAGACAACTGTCTATGCAGGCTAAGAGCGGCAAATTTAACCCCTTTACCAAAAATGGCATACCGGTGGTAGGTATTGTCAATCTACCGGTTCGCTGTCAATAAAGATGATTGTTAAAAAAATCCGTACTTCATAAAACCTATCTCGTACAAATCGCTTTAACCAACATCACTTGCCCAGTGTAGATATAAAAAACCCTCTAAATAAGCTATTTAGCGGGTTTTTCTTAGAGGTTTTTGATAGCTGACGAATTAATTGTATTCAATCACAAAATCTTCAGTGGCTACGCGTACTTTTGCCATAGGCGCAATCCAATCACGTGCTGGATCTGAAACACCCACGTACATGATTACGATACTTTTTAGCCCCAATTTCTCTAAACCTAATACCTCGTCGATCAGCTTAGGATCAAAGCCTTCGGCAGGGCAACTATCTACTTTAAGCTCTGCTGCTTGAGCCAACGCAAGTCCTAAGCCAATGTAAGCTTGGCGAGCGATATGTTCAAAATTTTCGTCTGCGGTTTTTTTGGCCACACTTGCTTTGAGCATGGAAGTATAGCTATCAAAACGCCCTCTAGGTAAGCCACGCTCATCTGTGGTCATGTCATACACGGTATCAATTTTTTCGGCGCTATAATCCTGCCAACCTGCAAAAACAAGCACGTGAGAACATTCTTTCATGCAGTCAGGATTGAGCGCACCGGCTACTAGCTGCGCCTTGATGGCTTGGTTTTTTACCACGATAACTTTAAAGGGCTGCAATCCCGATGAGGTGGGCGCCAGTCGGGCGGCTTCGATGATTTTGTCGATATTTTCTTGACTCACGCTTTGGTTTGGATCAAAGGCTTTGACGGCATGGCGCCATTGTAAATTTTCAATCAGTGACATGAAATATTCCTAATCTAGTGATAAAACTATAACGATAATAGTAGAGCGATAAAAGTTATTGTCCGAGCATTTAAACAAAGCTAAAGAAAGCTCGTTGTTACCAATTTTGTCATTGGCTGTTAGAACGCTTGAAAGGCTTTCAACTTGCTCAACAAAACGGTGAATGTGCCCAAATTGGTCTTTGACAGTTGAGCACGCTGCTTGCAATGGAAATTATGTTAAATTGATTATGCCACTACTTGGGTATGCAGGCGTACGTCAACATTGCCACGCACAGCATTGGAATACGGGCAGACCTTATCCGTCGTTTCAACCAAGGCTTGGGCTTGCTCTTCGCTGACGCCGCTAAGTTCAATATACAAATCGATGTCAAGCGCGTAACCGCCTTGGGTATTCATGCCAAGTCCAACTACTGCTGAAGTTTTTGAGCTGACGCCTTCTAGCTTCATACGCTGTGCCACATGAGTCAACGCATTGTCAAAACACGCGGCATAGCCCATGGCAAATAATTTTTCTGGGTTGACGCCTGTGCTATTTTGCTCAGGGGATTGTAAATCAAAGCCCAGTGAACCATCTTCTAGTGCAACGTGACCTGAGCGGCCACCGGTTGAGATCGCAGTTGGGGTTTTATAAAAAATTTTCATAAGAGTACCTTATTTTGAATTGTTAAATTGCGTGAATGAATGAAAAAAAATCGGCGATAGGCGTTACAACATTCGCCCCAGTATTTAGGTTTTGATATTTAAGTTTTAAAAAATTATATTTTACACAATATAATTTTCAGTGCCTAGACAAGGTAATAAAATTCTCACACGCTGCATACAAACTAATAACAAATGACTAAAAATGCTAAATTTAACGATACCATGAAAAGACGCATGATAATAGATAAGACGTAGGCAGATAGCGCTTAATGCTAAAAATTTGTTTAAGGATTTTTGGGTGATAGAGTGTGGGTACACACCTCTGTATGAGTCTGGCAGAGTTTCTGCGCCACTTGTTGTAGCAGCTCTATTGCTTCGTCATCTAACTGCATGGCAGCTAACATCGCATTAGGAATGGTAGCGGCTTGGATTTTTAGCGCATCCCCTTTGGCAGTGAGCGATATTTGTACCACCCGTTCGTCTTGCGTGGCACGCTCACGGTGCACAAAGCCTTTGGCTTCAAGTCTTTTAAGTAAAGGGGTCAGGGTGCCGGTATCAAGGTCTAAAAAATCGCCCAATGTGCCGACAGTTTGTGGACTTTTTTCCCATAGCACCAGCATGACAAGGTACTGTGGATAGGTCAAATCCAAGGCTTTTAGCAGGGGACGATAGTGGTTAGTGATACTTTTTGACAGTGAATAAATGGGAAAACATAACTGGTTACTCAGTTTGAGGGCATCAAGGCTCATCGTATTTTTTGGGACTCTAGAGATGAAAGGGTCATTGACCACTATAGGAAAAAACGCATCTTTGTGCAATCATTAACCACAATTAGCGGTCTGTGCGGTCAAGCAGTTGATAGCCGATAGTGCATAATATGACAGAGATGGTGGGTTAAATGACGGCATTTGTTTTTAAATTCATAATCTTGCATAATGGGTTTGGTATACTAAAAATCAAGGTGGGGATATGCTAATTGAGCCTTGGCACTGGCTAATTTTAGGGTTAGTGCTGATTATTCTTGAACTATTCTTAACCAGTTTTGTGAGTTTATCGATTGGTGTGGCAGCGATTGTGGTGGCAGCTTTGTCATGGTTATTACCGTTTAGCTGGTTTTTTTGGCTGATGGTATGGCTGATGCTGTCGGTGATTTTTACTATCATTGGTTTTAAATTTATCAAGCCGTATATGCAAAATCGTACCACAGCAGGATTGGGTTCGGGGGTTATCATTGGGGAAACAGGCATGATTGTTCAAAGTCCGCAAGCAGATAAATTGGGCAAGATTCGTTTTAGTGTGCCAATTTTTGGGGCGGATGAATGGGTGTGTCGTAGCTACCAAAGCGCACCGCTGGCAGTTGGCGATAGAGCCATTGTGGTGGATGTCATTGGAAATGAGTTGCTTGTAGAATCCACCAAGCATCAATAAGCATCAATAAGCATCAATAAGCATCAATAAGCATCAATAAGCATTAATAAAGGAATTGTCATGGAAGCGTTGAGCGGTATTGGTATTTTTTTGGTCGCCTTTGTGCTATTTACCCTTTATAAAGGGGTGAAAATCGTACCACAAGGGTTTAAATGGATTGTACAGCGTTTGGGTAAGTACCATCAGACCTTAGAGCCTGGGTTGAATTTTATCATTCCTTATGTTGATAACGTGGCATATAAAGTGACTACCAAAGACATAGTGCTAGATATTCCCTCGCAAGAGGTAATCACCCGTGATAACGTCGTGATTATCGCCAATGCGGTGGCGTATATCAATATCGTGCATCCAGAGCGCGCCGTATATGGTATTGAGAATTATGAGCAAGGTATTCGTAATTTGGTACAAACCTCACTGCGTTCTATCATTGGTGACATGGATTTTGACAGTGCGTTATCATCGCGTGACCAAATCAAAGCCGCGCTAAAAATGTCAATTTCTGATGATATTGCCGATTGGGGAATTACCCTAAAAACCGTGGAAATCCAAGATATTAGCCCATCAACCACCATGCAAATGGCGATGGAAGAACAGGCGGCTGCGGAGCGTCAACGCCGTGCTACAGTGACCAAAGCGGATGGGCAACGCCAAGCGGCGATTGCAGAAGCTGATGGACGTCTTGAGGCGTCACGGCGTGATGCCGAAGCGCAAGTGGTGCTGGCGCGAGGCAGTGAGCAATCAATTCGCTTGATTAGTGAAGCGGTGGGCGAGCGCGAAATTCCGCTGCTATATCTACTAGGTGAGCAGTACATCAAAGCCATGACTGATATGTCAAAATCACCCAATGCCAAAACCGTGGTACTGCCTGCCGATATCTTAAATACCGTGCGCGGTATGATGGGGGAAGTGGGCGATAAAATCCACCGTCCTTAACATTTGGCGTGACTCACTTGCTGATTAAAACGCTGACTGAAACCGCATCACCTTGCGGTTTTTTATTCGCCAAAATTGGGTAATCATGACATTTTAGGATGTACAGTATGCGTGAAATGAAAAATTTACTATTGGTATTACATACTCCATCAGATAATACGCAGCGATTAGCAGAAGTTGCAAAATCCGCCACACAGCTAGCGGATATTGATAACGTCACTGTGATTGTTAAAACACCGTTACAAACGCAAGTGGAAGATGTGTTAAAAGCGGATGCCATTATCATTGGCACAACCGAAAATTTTGGTTATATGGCGGGGCTGACCAAGGATTTTTTTGAGCGAATTTATTACCCGGTGCTTGAGCAAAAACAAGGACTGCCTGTGGCATGTTATATCCGTGCGGGGCTCGACGGTACAGGTAGCAAACGTGCGGTAGAGAGTATCATTACGGGGTTGCGTTGGCGCTGGATACAACCGCCTTTAGTATTAAAAGGTGAATGGTCAAGCACATTTGATGAGCAAGTCGCTGAGCTGACCATGGCAGTCTGTGCGGGTTTATCGTTGAATATTTTATAACCGCTTTAGCATGATTTCCGAGTAAATTACTCAAGTTTTTTTCCGCGTGATTATCAAATTTGTTATAATATCAACAATTTCACATTGTATGACACGCTGTAAGGATAGTTATGACCCGTAAGCCTGAACTTTTATGCCCTGCTGGCACTTTTCGTAATATGCAATATGCGTTTGCCTATGGCGCAGATGCCGTATATGCGGGACAAGCACGCTATAGCTTGCGGGTGCGCAATAATGATTTTGATGAGGAAAATCTTGCCAAAGGGATTGCCTACGCCCATTCACTGGGCAAGCAATTTTATGTCGTGGTCAATATCCAAGCGCATAATGCCAAGCTTAAAACCTTTATCGAAGACATCCGCCCTGTGATTGAGATGAAACCCGATGCGCTGATTATGTCAGATGCTGGGATGATTATGATGGTGCGTGAAGCCTTTCCAGAGCAGGTAATTCACCTATCGGTGCAGGCGAACGCGGTGAACTGGGCAACGGTAAAGTTTTGGAAGCAAATGGGCGTCAGCCGCGTGATTTTGAGTCGCGAGTTGTCACTCAAAGAAATCGAACAAATCATCGCTGAAGTGCCCGATATGGAAATTGAGGTATTTGTGCATGGGGCACTTTGTATGGCGTATTCGGGTCGTTGCTTGCTCTCTGGCTATATCAATAAACGCGATGCCAACCAAGGCACTTGTACCAATGCCTGTCGCTGGTCATACAACACCTATAAAGCAGAAGAAAACGAAACGGGCGATATCGTGCCTACACAATCTACTACCCAACCTATCAATACCCCCGAAGTTTTTGTTCCTACTCAAGCCACGCAAGAAGATGCCATTCAAACTATCAATCTAAATGGTGATGTGGTGATGGGCGATGACTATGTACAGCAGCCATCGGATGAAGTAGTACTGATTGAAGAACAAGGTCGCCCAGGCGAATTGATGGCGATGTTTGAAGATGAACATGGCACTTATATTATGAATTCTAAAGACTTACGTGCCGTTGAGCTAGTGCCTGAGCTAACCCATATGGGCGTACACTCACTCAAAATCGAAGGCCGTACCAAGTCGCATTATTATGTGGCGCGCACCGCACAAGTGTACCGTCAAGCGATTGATGATGCCGCCGCTGGTAAGCCATTTGATACAGGCTTAATCACCGCGCTCGATGGGCTCGCCAATCGCGGCTATACCGAAGGCTTTTTACGTCGCCACGTGCATAGTGATTACCAAAACTATGAATATGGGTCATCAAAAACCGACCATCAGCAGTTTGTTGCCGAGATTAGCGACATTACTCCAACGCGCTTAACCTTGGTAATTAAGAATAAATTGATGGTGGGTGATACCATCGAAATCATGACGCCACAGGGTAATTTGAGCTACCCACTTAAAGAAATGTGGAATAAACAAGGTGAGCCGATTGATGGCGCTTTAGGCTCTGGCTGGGTGTGTCAAATCGCCAATCCGTTTAAAGAGATGCAAGATGACGTATTGCAATTTGCATTAATCATGAAAAGCGTCAGTGAGCCAATTTTTACCTAAGGTAGCGTTGTCGCAGTATCAGGCGGGATTTTAAAGCCATTGAGACGACTTTGGCGGGAATTTAGCGGACAATTTTCGGTTTGTTAACGGAAAAGCAATCCACACTCGCGACAGCTGGCATGAGATTTTACACGGCTTATGGCAATCTCGAGACTGGCAGTCTCAACCGCTATTGCCTGACCGTGTTCGCTATCACTTTTTCTCACTCACCGAATGTATGATCACTTTGTATTATAAGCATGAAGCGACGGCAAATGTTATGCAGGAGTTGTGGATGCAAGATGACAGTATATGGTATATGAGGTATGGCGCCTAAGTGCGGTGTTAATCGTTAATCGCTAAAGGTGTTAATTGCTAAAGGTAAAAACAGACTACAAGACATGGCACTAAAAATCACTTCCGACTGTATCAATTGCGACATTTGTGAGCCTGAATGCCCAAATGAAGCCATTAGCTATGACAATAAAGTACAAAAAACTTACGTCATCAATCCTGACTTGTGCACCGAATGCATCGGGTTCTATGATGAGCCAACCTGCGACAAAGTCTGTCCGATTGACTGCATCATCAAAGACGATGAGCGCCCTGAATCGCCCGAACAGCTGCTTGCAAAATATAAGCAAATTTGGCAAAAATAATACTAACAAAAAGTTGCGGTAAATGTTGCCAAAACATTTTACTATAAGTTAATCAATTTTTTTTGAAGTGATTACTGGCATTTTTTATCAAAAAACAACAATCTAAGTGACATTCATGTTTAAAAAAAATAACAAAGCGACTGACCAAAAAGCACAACAATCGAAGCGCTCACCACAGCCTCGCAAACAAAAAAACAAAGCTAAAAAGCGTCACGTTGTCGCGAAACTCATTGGCGTCGGTGTGACAGCCACAGCAGCAACGGGCGTAACTGCTGTCCTAGGCAGTTATGGTGCATGGCAATATGCTAAGCAGCAATATAAAGCGCGCCGTTTATATACCCCTGCCTTTAGTGGGGTTGTCACCAATCAGCATTTTAAAGGTAAGGTGCACAAGGTCGGTGAGTATTTAACCTTTGTCACCGATGGCGCTACCTATGCGCTCAATGACCCATTACTGCGTATCCAATCACTGTATCAGTCCAACAAAACGCCTACTGACAATCAAGCCAGTCATCAAACCAAGCTTATGGATCGGGTACATTGTGATGACGTCACTATTGTTGCAGAACTCAGTGAAAAAGGACATTATGGCTATTTAGGGCATTTGGACTATCAGTTAACTGTGGTCGACACCGCGGACGACGTAATGAATTTTTAATGGCGTTGTTTAATAGAGTATAGTATAGCATTCGTGACATACGAATGATCGTAACCCCCAAGTTGAACCATCATCAAAGGAGCTGAAGATGACAACAAAATTTATCCCAAAACCTTATCGTATCGAGCGCAATGACTGCCAAGCCATGCTGATTGATATACAAGAAAAACTTGCGCCCCATATTGCCGAACATCGAAAATTACTCAAGAAAACAGCGATTTTGATTCAAGGTCTACAAGCGCTCAATATTCCCATTATGGTTAATGAGCAATATCCCAAAGGATTGGGGTCTACCTTGCCAGAGTTGACGCAGTTACTATCTGAAAAAAATACGCCAGTGTTTGAAAAAACAACCTTTAGCGCATGTGATACGCCAACTTCTTGGCATCATATCGCCCAGCAAAATCGCAACAATGTGATTTTATTTGGCACAGAAACTCATGTTTGTGTCATGCAGACGGCGTTAGATTTACTCGATAACGGTATGCAGCCCATCATTATCACCGATGCCGTAGGCTCGCGAGACCTGTACGACCGTAAAATTGCGATTCGTCGTATGCGCCGTGCCGGTGCGGTCGTCACTACCACCGAAGCGATTTTATTTGAGCTGTGTCGTAGCTCAGAAGATCCCGCGTTTAAAACGATTTCAGCGCTAGTCAAGTGAACACGACTCAGACCATCCATGATTAAGAGGTATTTGATGCAACCGCTTATTGATTATCTGTTGGCATTGGATGCCTTAAAATCAGTCAACCGCCGCAACTATACCACCCAACTGTCTAAAGACACGCCACGACGTCTTGAAAATTCAGCTGAGCATTCATGGCATTTGGCGATGGCGTGTTGGGCAGTCGCGCAGCATTTCAACCTAGAGGTCAATCATGAAAAACTGCTCAAACTGGCACTGGTTCATGATTTGGGCGAAATTGAGGCGGGTGACACATTCTTATACGCTGATAAACGCTCGCAGGCGCATGTTGATGAGCGCATTGGTGTAGAAAAACTGGCAGCGATGATGGGCAACCCCGTTTCAGAATTGTTAACGCTGTGGGATGAGCAAGAAACAGGTCATAGTGCTGAAAGCAAACTGCTTAAAGCAGTGGATAGGCTATTGCCCTTTATGCTCAATATGGTGACAGACGGTGGGGCATGGACAGACCATCAAGTCAAACACTCCCAAGTCCAAGCCGCCCAAGCATTTATCAGACAGGATTTTCCCATCATTCACGACTGGATAACCGAGCAAATTGCCATTGCGGTACAACAGGGTTGGTTGATTGAAGATTAAATGCTACAGGTGGTCATATGATTAAAAAATTAGCGATTGCTTTAGGATTGGTTTTAGGTCTTATGGGTATTACCCATGCAGAAGTTTACAAGCTAGACCCAAAATCAACCCAATGCTATCTTTTTAGCCACGATAAATTACAGCAAAAACTCGCTTGCAATATGACAGCCACCGCTGCGACGGGCAAAGTTTGGTGGACAAAGCGAAATTTTAAGCTAGCCAATGGCAAAACTATCAAAACATTTGCCAAAGACACCCAGCGTAAATACCTATCAAAAATGGATAAAATTTTGATGCCTTTTACTTCAGAGCTAGACAGGGGTGATGACCAAATTAGCATTGCCACCATTAACAATCAACCTGCAATTCGTCAAAACCGCTGGCTAAAAAATTACCGTGTGATGAGTTCGGAAGAATTTTGGGGCAATCATACTGAATTATTGCCTAATCAAATGACAGACAGGTTGGCGTGTTTACAATTAGAGAATAAGTCCTTCGAGATTTGCACGCCTTACAACCACAATGATTTTCGTACCGACTAATCCAAATAAAAAACTAAGCCAAATAAAAAACGTGCGACATAGGCACGTTTTTTAACTCAAGCATTATCAAACAATCTCTGGCGATTGGTTATTATCAATCACTGCCTCATTGACTGTGACGGTTTTACCGGGTGTCATCGAAGGCAGTTCATACATGGTATCGAGCAAAGCGTTTTCAACAATGGAGCGTAGACCGCGCGCGCCGGTACGACGCTTTAGCGCTTGTTTGGCAATCGCCACTAGTGCATCATCGGTGAACGATAACTTCGCATTTTCCATCTCAAACAAGTATTCGTATTGTTTGACTAGCGCATTTTTTGGCTCGGTTAAGATTTGTACCAATGCTTCTTCATCCAGTTCTTCCAGTGTCGCGACCACAGGCAGACGACCAATTAACTCTGGAATCAGACCAAATTTAATCAAATCTTCTGGCTCGACTTGCTTGAACAATTCACCGGTTTTTTTGCCGCTGTCTTTGGCTTTTACCTCAGCGTTAAAGCCGATACCGGTTTTTTCGGTACGCTGTTGAATGACATTGTCTAGACCGGCAAACGCACCGCCACAAATCACCAAGATATTACTGGTATCGACCTGAATCATCTCTTGGTTTGGGTGCTTACGACCACCTTGCGGTGGAATATTAGCAACTGTACCTTCAATCAGTTTCAACAGCGCTTGCTGTACGCCTTCACCCGACACATCACGGGTAATTGAAGGGTTTTCGCTTTTACGGCTGATTTTATCAATTTCATCGATATAGATAATGCCTTTTTGCGCTCTCTCGACATCGAATTCTGCCGCTTGTAACAGTTTTTGTACGATGTTTTCCACGTCTTCACCGACATAACCTGCTTCGGTCAAGGTAGTGGCATCGGCGAGCGCAAATGGGACATCAAGGAGGCGGGCCAGGGTCTGCGCCAATAAGGTTTTACCAGAGCCCGTTGGACCAATTAGCAAAATATTGCTTTTTGATAGCTCAACCATGGCATCATCGGCGCCAAGTGTCGTCAACGCTTTATCTTTACTCAGCTTTTCACTCACCTTTAAGCGTTTATAGTGGTTATAAACCGCTACTGCCAAAGTTTTTTTGGCTTTATCTTGACCGATGACATACTCATCTAAGTGGCTGCGGATTTCTTTGGGCGTTGGCAATTTGCGCGCTGCCCAGTTTTCACGCTCATTGGTATCGCTACCGTCGCTGCCTGATGACTTTGATTCGGCGATTAAATCATCGCACAGTTCAATACACTCATTACAGATATTGGCGTCTTGACCTGCAATTAGCTTTTTGACTTCGTGTTTGGCTTTACCACAAAACGAGCAGTGTGGCTCAATGTCATTTTTTGACATAAAAAAACGCTCCTAAAATTATGCTTGTCTTAATTACTTCGTGATTGTTTAACCTATTAAGCAATGCTTGGACGTTTTTCTAATACTTCATCAATTAGACCGTATTCTTTGGCTTCTTGGGCATCTAGCCAATAGTCACGTTCGACATCACGGGCGATTTTCTCAAGTGGCTGTCCGGTACGTTCTGCCAAGATTTTATTTAAGCGTTCACGGATTTTGAGGATTTCACGCGCATTGATTTCAATATCGGTCGCTTGACCTTGTGCACCGCCTGACGGTTGGTGAATCATCACACGGGCATTGGCTAAGGCGTAGCGTTTACCTTTTTCACCCGCTGCCAGTAGGAATGAACCCATGCTATAAGCACCGCCCATACAAATCGTTGACACTTGTGGCTGGATAAAGTTCATGGTGTCAAACACCGCAAGACCTGCACTCACAGAGCCACCTGGTGAATTGATGTACAAGTTAATGTCTTTTTCTGGATTTTCCGCTTCTAGGAACAACAACTGGGCGACAATTAAATTCGCCATGTGGTCTTCAACTTGACCGGCTAAGAACACCACACGCTCACGCAATAGGCGTGAATAGATGTCAAATGAGCGCTCACCGCGAGCCGATTGCTCGACCACCATAGGTACTAAAGCACTTTGTGGTGACAACACGTCACGGGTTACGGTATTTTGGATTTGACTCGTCGCGAAAGGCGAGTCCAAGAATTTTTCTAACATGTTATTGTCCTTTTTAAATATGCAAAAGCCCTTATCGTTTATAAGGGCAATTGGCATAAAAACAAGTTACTAAGCTGACTAAAAATACATTCTTAAATGCTTAAGCTTAAATGCCTAAGAATGGATTAAGCCAATTATTACATCATCGCTTGTTGTTGGCTAGCTAGTAAGTCTTGGTAAGATACTTCAGTATCAGTCACTTTACCTTGAGACAAGATATGATCGACCACTTGATCTTCTAACACCACCGCTTCGATGTTGGCACGTTCTTGCGCATTGTTGGTGTAATAGTCAATAACTTCGTTTGGATCTTCGTAGTTTTCTGCCATTTCGTTGATGTATGTGGTCACACGTTCTTGGTCAACTTCAAGTTTATTTGACTCAATGAGGCTCGAAACGATGATGCCAAGACGGGCAGCGCGCAGGGCTTGCTCTTCAAATAATTCGTTTGGTAGCATATCTTTGTTAAAAGTTTTAGGATCTGCGCCAAATTGTTGGGCAAAACGGTTTAACATCATGCTGCGTTGGCGATCGATTTCTTGCTCAAGCATCGATGCAGGTACGTCGATTTCATTTTTTTCAAGTAGGGCGTTAAATGCCGCTTCTTTTACTTGGTTACGGGCAGCGCTTTTTACTTCGCGCTCCATGTTTTTACGCACGTCTGCTTTAAGTTTGTCTAAGCCGCCTTCTGTTACCCCAAATGCTTCAAGGAACTCATCGTTTAATTCTGGTAATTGTGATTGCTCAACTGATTTGACGTTGATTTTAAACTGTGCTTGTTTGCCTTGTAGGTTTTCAGCTTGGTAATCTTCTGGGAATGTCACGTCGATGGTTTTTTCTTCGCCTGCTTTCATGCCTTTGATACCATCTTCAAAGCCTGGAATCATACGACCACTGCCTAATACTAGGCTAAAGTCTTGCGCGCTACCACCTTCAAATTTTTCACCATCGATTGAACCTTCAAAGTCAAACTTGACTTGGTCTCCTTCGGCTGCGGCATCATCTTTGGCAACGTAAGTTTGGCGTTGTTTTTGTAGGTTTTCAATCATAGTGTCAACATCTGCATCGCCCACGTTGGCAACTTGACGCTCAACTTCAATGTCTGATAACCCTTGAACTTCTACTTCTGGGAATACTTCAACCGTTGCTTGATAAACCAAAAAGTCGTTTTCAAGTTTCACGTCATCAATGTTTGGCATACCCACAGCGCGGATGTTTTCTTGACGAATCGCATCAAATACGGTATCGCGAATCACATCATTGATCACTTCCTGTTGGATACCTGCGCCATATTGGGCGCGAATGTGTGATACAGGCACTTTACCTTTACGAAAACCATCGATTTTAGCGGTTTTTGCCACTTGGTTGATGCGTTTTTCCACACGACCTTGAATGGTTGACACAGGTACTTTAACCGTGAGTTGGGTTTCAAGGTTTGATTTTTTGTTGGTAGTTACTTCTAAGTTAGTAACTGTTGACTCTGACACATTTGAATTTGACATAACAAAACCTTCCATAAAATATCAAAAAAGAGCAGCGTGGGTGCCACTCATAAGGGTAAATAGCGATAAGTTATCAGGCTTTTAAGGGGATTGAAAAAAGCCTATAAAATACGCAATCCAAAATCTGTTGGTTAACGCATGCTAAAAGGCAAAAATTAACCGAAAGTGGTATAGTATAAATTAATCATCTAGTAAAGTAAAAAAATTGTTGCTGTAAAATCTCTGTATCGAATACCTTAGCAGTCACACCTTGTCTATTTGCTTGCAAGTGATAGGCATGAGTTGAAAACCTTACTTCATCAATTGCGCTTTTACTTCATCAATTGCATTAGCAGTTGCTGCATCGCTTGCCCACGATGACTGATGCGGTTTTTATCGGTCTTTTGCATCTCGGCAGCGCTTTTTTGTACGCTTGGCACCCAAAATAGCGGGTCATAACCAAAACCAAGTTCACCTTGCGGGGCGGGCAAGATTTCACCTTGCCAAATCCCTTGTGCAATGATGGGTAGCTGGTCATCGGCATGGCGCACGAGTGCCAACACGCAAACAAACTGCCCGATAATCGGCTCATTTGTATGTCTGTGGGGTTCAAGCAGTCGTAATAATTTTTGGTTGTTGGCTAAGTCTTTATGCTCGCTAAAGCTGGCTTCATCTTGGGCAAAACGCGCAGAATAAATTCCGGGTTGACCGCCTAGTATGGGTACACATAAACCCGAATCATCAGCAATCGCAGGCAGTCCGCTAATACGGCTGGCATGACGGGCTTTAATGAGCGCGTTTTCAATAAAACTAAGTCCATCTTCAATCGCATCCTCGATGCCCAATTGCCCTTGTGGAATGACTGTTATCTCAAGATTGGCTTGTTCAAATAATTGCTTGAATTCCGCGAGTTTACCTTGGTTATTACTGGCGAGGACTAATTGGCTGGTAGGAAATATTTGATTAGGGATAGAAACTGACATATAGACCCACTGTGTGTATTTTGCATAAAAAACTTGACCTTATCATAGCATAGTTAACAGTGGCTCGCGCTGCAAATACTCACGTTGCAAAAGCCTTATACCAAACCACTACAGTTTTTTTTGAGTAATTTGCTATCATCAAATAGCAAGTAACGGGTTAAAAATCAGCTTATTAGCATGCACTCATTGATTTTTACCCCACAAGATAATAAATCCCTACTATAGAAACGGTTAAATTCTGCCAATTTTTATGGCAAAATAACCCATGTGTTATGAGGATATTATCAAGGCTAATGATAGGAAGGTTAATAAACAAAGCTAACGATAGTAAAGCTAGTGAGCGTTTTTAACCCTTGATAAAGCTTGATGAAGCATAGATAAATAACATAAACTAAATAACATAAACCCAGCCAACTTGCCATTTTGGATATGGTTTTGATATTTGCGCTTTTAATACAAAGCTTTTATCACACAAATGGCATGTGGTTACTTTTATCATAAAGTCATCACAACAATAGCAAAGGAAAAAGGAAAATAAGATGTCACACATTACATTACCAGATTTACCATACGCCAAAAACGCGCTTGAGCCACATATCAGTGCAGAAACCCTAGAATTTCACCATGACAAACACCATGCAGCGTATGTGAACAAACTAAATGAGCTACTACCAGGTTCAGGGCTTGAAGGTAAAGAGCTAGATGAAATCATCAAAGCCACAGCAGGTGATAACAGCAAAGCCACCATCTTTAACCAAGCGGCACAAGTTTGGAACCATACTTTCTACTGGAACTGCCTAACTGCCAATGGTGGCGGTGAACCAACGGGCGATCTAAAAGCCAAAATCGAAGAAGCGTTTGGTTCGTATGCAAAATTCCGTGAAGAATTCAAAAACGCGGCCGTAAGCCAATTTGGTTCAGGTTGGGCATGGTTAGTGGCTGATAGCGTTGGTGGTAAATTATCAATCACCAAAACTGCAAACGCAGATACCCCATTAGCGCATAACCAAGTTGCGGTATTGACATGTGACGTGTGGGAACATGCCTACTACATCGACTATCGTAATCGTCGTCCAGACTACGTTGACACTTTCCTTGACAAACTGGTTAACTGGGATTACGCAAACGCCAAATACAAAGGTCAAGAAGCTGGCGTAGAAAAATAATCGCCTATTTTTTCTTCTTTAACCCCTTTAATTTTTTAAAAAAGCCGAATCAACTTCGGCTTTTTTTTATTAACAGACACTAAAAGTAAAATGTTATTAATACTATAGCAAGACTTCCATTATCTGCCACATTGGTGCTATCTGACCTATCGCAAACAAACTATAAACGTGCAATTTACGGTTGACCAGCCCATTCATTTACGCATCAGCCAAACACATTGTTTAAATAAAAAATATAGACAAAAAAAGGCGAGTATTCAATGACTCGCCTAATTTATTTGCACATTTGTGGTGACGATAAAGCTGTGTTAAGAGACTTGCACAGGAATCACGTTGGCAGTGTCTTTAACAATATTACCTTCATCAAGGTAAACCAAGCGTGGATGATGGTTGTCGGCTTCTTTCTCATCCATTTGCGCATAAGCAGCGATAATCACCACATCGCCCAAATCCGCCATGTGAGCGGCTGCTCCGTTGAGCGAAATCATTTTTGAGCCTGCTTCTGCACGAATCGCATAGGTGCGAAAGCGTTTACCATTGTTGACATTGTAAATGTCGATTGATTCGTTCTCACGGATGCCCGCCAAGTCGAGTAACTCGCTATCAATGCCACATGAGCCTTCGTAGTGAAGCTCACAATGGGTCACACGCGCGCGGTGAAGTTTGGCTTTTAATAGGGTTAATAACATGATCGTTCCTTACCTTGTCAGGTTAACGCGATGCGCGTCATTGTGGTAAAAGTGAGCAGGCTAGTCATGAGAGGCTATTAACCAACTCGATAAAATTTAAACATGATTGAAATATCAGGTGAGAAATTCATCCATATTGCAATCAATATATGGAAGGAAAATAAAAGTTCAAGGATAGACCCTAAGATTTATCAATCTTGTCCTTTGGTTAACGTTAGGTATTGGGTAATTTAAAACTATTGATGGCTTGCTGGGCTTTGGCTAAGTCACCTGTTACCAAATCGGGCAGGGTACGCATGGCAGCATCTAGCATACTGTCAAATGCGATTTGCTCATCAGCGGTCGGTTTGCCAAGCACATAACCCGATACTTTGGACTTATGTCCTGGATGACCAATACCCAAACGTAAACGGTGAAAATCTGCACCGATATGCGGCACGATATCACGCAGTCCATTATGACCGCCATGACCACCGCCTGTTTTTAAGCGCATACGACCCACATCAAGGTCAAGCTCATCATGAACAATCAGCAGTTCGTCATAGTGGATGCCATAAAAATTCACCATCGGCACCACCGCTTCCCCTGATTTATTCATAAAAGTATGCGGTAACAATAAGCGTATATCCATGCCATACACTACGCCACGTCCAACCAAACCATGAAATTTTTTATCCAACGTCATGGTGATGTTAAACGTCTCGCTTATACGCTCCACAAACCAAAAGCCAGCATTATGCCGTGTTTGGGCATACTGCTGACCTGGGTTGCCAAGTCCGACAATCAGTTTCAGTTTTGACACGCTGATTATTCCAACTTAAGCGGCAAATGACAAATGATTATTCATCATCAGATTTTGGAGCATCATGGGTGTCATCTTGTGCTTGAAGCTTGCGTGCTTCTTCGTCACCTTCAGGATCACGAGTACCGGCAGCTTCTTCATTTGCTTCTGGCTCGACTGGCTCTTCAACTTCCACCGTTGGCGCTTGCATAGTAGCCACAGTACGGTTAAACGGTTCAGTCACTTCAAGCTCACGAATGACCACGCCTTCAGGTAACTGGATATCTAATAAGTGAATCGAATCACCGACGTTCATGCCAGATACATCTACTGTCAAGTATTCTGGGATTTTTGAAGGAATGGCAGTGATTTCAAGTTCAGTGGCATTTGATACAAAGATACCGCCTGCTTTATGACCTGGTGCATCTTCAGCGCCTACATAGTGTACAGGAACAGTGATGTGCATCGCTTGACCACGGACGATACGTTGGAAGTCAGCGTGCATTGGGGTGTTTTTAGCTGGATGACGTTGTAGTGCTTTAATCACCACTTCTTCCGTACCTTGACCTTCTACGTTGATGGTCAAAATGTGAGAGAAGAAACTTTCTGTTTCAAGTGATTTAATCAATTCATTGTAACGAATAGCAATAGAGGCTGGCTCTTTGTCTGCACCGTATACGATTGCTGGTACTAGGTTTTGTTTACGAAGGCGGCGGCTCGCACCTTTACCTTGTAACTCGTCGCCACGTACGACAGCGTTTAATTCAAAAGTTGGGTTACTCATGGGAGTTTCCTTGGGTTAGGCTAGTCATGGGTGCCTTGTCAGTATAACTTGGCTGTTTGAATTTACTTACAAAGCTCTACTTACAAAGCCTTACTTAAAAAGATTGGTAAGTGACTAGCGAGTGAAAAAAAGCATAAATTTGCGACCAATTTATGCGTTATGCGCCACTTTTTTAAAAAATGGCAAAACTTATATAATATCAAACATCGCACTCAATGATTCTTCATTGTTGATACGACGTAGCGCTTCAGCCAGCATAGGCGCAATGGTCACTTGGCGAATTTTGCCCGTGTTTTTTGCGGCATCTGACAGTGGGATAGTATCGGTTACGACAAGTTCATCAAGCACTGACGCTGCAATTGTTTGGATTGCTTTACCTGACAATACGGGGTGAGTGATATAACCCACCACACGGCGCGCACCACGTTCTTTTAATGCGGCAGCGGCTTTACACAGGGTACCTGCGGTATCCACCATATCATCAATAATCACGCAATCGCGGTCTTTAACATCACCGATAATATGCATTACTTCTGATTCGTTGGCTTTGGCGCGGCGTTTATCGATAATTGCCATGTCGGCATCGCCCAACTGTTTTGCCATCGCACGGGCACGCACCACACCGCCCACGTCAGGGGATACCACCATCAAGTTATCGTATTTTTGCTCACGTAAATCTTTAAATAAAACCGGCGTACCGTAAATATTGTCTACAGGGATATCAAAAAAACCTTGAATCTGGTCTGAGTGCAAGTCCACGGTAACGACACGGTCAATGCTCACGATATTGAGCATATCAGCGACCACTTTTGCTGAGATAGGGACACGCGCTGAGCGAGGACGACGGTCTTGACGCGCATAACCAAAATAGGGCATCACTGCCGTAATACGACCTGCACTGGCACGGCGCAAGGCATCTGCCATTACCATGATTTCCATCAAATTGTCATTGGTCGGTGAGCAAGTTGATTGTAGGATAAAGACGTCTTTACCACGTACATTCTCTTGGATTTCAACCGCGACTTCACCATCCGAAAAGCGCGTCACATCGGCACGTCCTAACGGAATATGTAAGTGATTGGTGACATTTTTTGCCAATTCTGGATGGGCATTTCCGGTAAAAATCGCCAAATAAGGCATATGCGAGTCCTATTTTTCTAGACCAACGACGGTTTCATCAAACAAAAAAAACTCATCAACTAACTTTTACAATTAGGATGAGAAAAACGTCATTACGTCAACTACTAAAAATGGGTTAGTAAAGAAAATGGCAGGGGTAGCTGGACTCGAACCAACGAATGCCAGGATCAAAACCTGGTGCCTTACCAACTTGGCGATACCCCTATATTGGAAGCGATATTTTAACCAAAAAACATAAAATTGCAAGCTTTTTTTGGGCATAAACATCAAAATTTTTGCAATTGTTGATTTTCCAAAATTTTGTTACAGCGTATGCACCCAATAAGCGTGAAAAGGTGAGGATTGTAGCCAGTGTTTGATGCTATTTTTATCAAAATCGCTAGGTACTGGCAAAAACACACAGCTCCCTGAGCCCGTCATGCGCGGTGTGGTGTGGGTGTTGGCGGCAAGCGTCATTAAAACATTCATCGCGGTGTTGACGTCTGCGGATAAGGCACATACCACAGGTTCAAAAACATTGGTAAAGGCATCGGTTAGCTCATTGGTAAAGGCATGACAATGGCTTTGCAAATAGCCATGAGAAAGGCTTGCGCAATCCCGTTTTAGCAGCGGATGGGCGAAAAGTTCAGCCGTGCTGATATGGGCATCGGGTTTTAACAATAAAAATTGCTGCGCAGGCAAGTCAATCGGTGTTAAAATCTCACCAATGCCTTCAGCAATGGCGTCTTTGCCAAAAATAAATATCGGTACATCCGCGCCCAGTTTTGCGCCAATGAGGCGTAGCTGCTCATTGCTCAATCCTATTTTCCATAAGGTATTGAGCGTCATTAGGGCTGTCGCACAATTAGACGAACCTCCGCCCAAACCCGCCCCCATCGGAATGTGTTTATCGAGGTGAATGTCAACAATCGGTAATTGGGCGATTTGCGAGTCACTCAAAATTTGATGTTTTTTGGCAAAGGCTAATAAGGCAATGGCAGCTTTAACAATCAGATTGTCGGCAGGGTTGTCGGTGACGTGCTCGGCATTGGTCAGGGTGACGGGCAAGTTGTCACCAATGGCTTTATCCGTATGACTAAAAGTGAGCGTATCGTACAAATCTATCAGCCGAAATACGGTTTGTAGATTGTGATAGCCGTCGGGGCGTTTACCGGTAATATGTAAAAATAAATTGATTTTGGCAGGGGATTGTTGGCTAAGGGTCGGCATAAATTTTAGTCAAAATAGTAATGAACATTAGGCAGATGGCTTTGAATAACATTTAAAATATTGTTTTGGATAAATGCTTCATCCATCCCATTATGGAAAATCTCAACATAGTCACTATGCTCGATTCTATCAAATTGAAACAAATAAGAAATTGCTACGTTGCTTTTTTCGTTCACTTTCTTCATTCGGGCGTCGTATAAACTGCCATTGTTGTGGGTCAAAGTCGATATAACTGGCATAAAAGTTTTCAAATTCACATTGGGCAATCTTTTTAAAATCAGTTGCCTGTATCAATAGTGTCATTGCTTTCTCTCAAATTTTAATATGATATTTTGCGATTGTTGCCGTTGCCCAGAAATTCGATGATATGTTTGTCTCTTAAGATTTGTAATTGTTGGCGAATTTTAGCATGAATATGTTGATTGCTTGGGAATTGTTTGGCAAGTATTGACGCGTAGGCATAAATATCTTTGAGTGTAAAATTGGGATTAGGCAGCTTTTCAACACATTGCATAATTGCTAACAGCCAACCCTTTTGCTTGGCAGTGGTTTGACGTAAAAATAAATGTTGTTGCCATTGCTCAATGACTGTGTCTTTGGCAACGATATTGCCATTGGTCACTAAAAAAATCTTACCACTTGTAGGCAGTTGGCTGATATCCATTGAGCACATGATGTAGTTGGGTCGAGCCGGCAAGCCTTTGGCACGTGGCATAATAATGTTTGGTGTAAAAAAATGCTTAGGGATAACGATGAGATGCTGTACCGCCAAATCCGTTTTACGATAGCACAAGAAGAAAAAACTGGGATTGTTCTTAGCAGCAATTCGCTCAAGCATTGTATGATATGCGCCATCAGCGACTTTATTGCCTATACTTGTGCCTTGTTTGCTTTTTAATTCGTATTCTTCATGGCATTGTGAGCAGAAGAAATCGGCAACAAGTTGATTATTTTGAAATGATTCAATAGCTTCATTGCCGCAAGATTTTTATCCAAGAATAGGTGCATAATTTATTTAAAAAACTTTTAATTTAATTTTAGGAAGTGCTATGCAAACTTTTTATATTGAAGTCAAAGAGACGTTAAGTCAATTGGTAGAAGTGACCGCAAATAGCGAAGATGAGGCATTGTTGAGTGTCAAACAACGTTATCAAGACGAAGAAATCATCTTAGATGCTGACAGCCATATCGCAACTGATTTTAGCGTATGGCATCACTCATAGCATTAAGTATTGGCTTTCATCATTTTTGGCTCTTGAATCGGCAGATTGAGCACAGCAGCCAAGGCAGCCAAAGCCATATCGGCATACCACATATACTGATAATTACCAAATTTATCGACCACAATTCCCCCCAAGTAGGCGCCCAAAAACCCACCAACTTGGTGACTAAATAACACCAATCCAAACAAGGTCGCCAAATATTTGATCCCATACAACTTGCCGACGGTTGCCGCAGTCGGGGGTACGGTGGCAAGCCAAGTTAGACCTAAGCTAACCGCAAATATAAAAAAAGTCGTTGCCGTCTTAGGTGCCATCAAGAAAATCGCAATCAAGATAGTACGGCTCAAATACATCCAAAACAAAATATATTTGCTGCGAAAATGCCCCACACACCAGCCGACAAACAAACTGCCCACCACATTTGATAAGCCAATCAATGCGAGCGACCAAGAGGCAACATTGCTACCAAGACCCGCCAACGTCACTTCCATCGGCAAATGAGTGACCAAAAACGCAATATGAAAACCACAGGTAAAAAAGCCGATATGCAGCAGCCAGTAGTTACGATCGCTAAGCGCGCGTCGAATGCATTGTGATAGCGTTTCGTGGGCTTGGTTATTGGCAACCGCCGACGAAGCGGCAGGCGCATGTTTACCTACATTGTTACCCTGCGTGAGATAATAGGCCAACGGCAAACACAGCAAACTTGTCCCTGCCATAAAATACATTGCCCCTGTCCAACCTACCACTGGCAGGGCAATTAACCCTTGTAAAATCGGCGCAAATAAAAATTGCCCAAACGAGCTACCTGCATTAATAATACCCGATGCAGTGCCGCGCATATGGGGTGGGGTCTGATTCGCTACTTGCCCCATCAGCACTGAAAAACTACCCGCACCTGTCCCAAATGCGACCAAAATCCCAAGCGTGACCACCAAACCACCGGCACTGACAAAATAGGGTACACTAAAACAGCCAATCGCCAGTAGCAAGGTGCCGAACAATAGTACCCGCCATGCGCCAAACTTATCCGCTAGCGCCCCTGTCACAGGCTGTGACACGCCCCACATCAGCTGTGTCACCGCTAAGGCAAAACTGATTGGCACAATGCCAATATGCGCGCTAGCATCAATCGGTTTGATAAATAACCCAAGTGATAGCCGAATCCCAGACGTAATCAATAAAATAACCGCAGCGGCGGCAACTAACAGCCAAAGCTGATTTTTTGACGGTAGGGCAGGGTTTGGCATAGGGCATATCCAAAAAAAGGTAGCAAAAACTGGGGTGGCAACTACTTGGCTAACGCGCTAGTATCTGACGCATAAAACTGTTCAAAAAAATCCATGAATGCGCGATTTCATACAATCAATGTGCGCCGAGCAATCTTGATTAATTTAACCCATAAAAACAAAAAACCCTAGTAAATACTAGGGTCTCAGGGATTTTAATGGTTAGGTTAACACTTAACCAAACATTCGTTGTATTAAATTTACTTGCTTTGGAACCAAGAATCCGCACGGCTACGTGCAGTGGCAATATCTTGTGATGACAAGTTTAATGCCAATTGACCGATTTTGCTTTGCGCGCGGGTGCGTACTTGGTCTGATAGCATGCCGTCACGAGCGGCTAGGTCATACCATTTGTAGGCATCGACCAATTTCTTTTCTTTTTCATCCAGCATGGCTAGGGTATAGCTGGCACGGTTATCACCCAGTTTTGCCGCTTTTTCTAACCAATAACGCGCTTGCCCAGCATTAGGCTGCACGCCTTCGCCACGGATATACATCATGGCAAGATTTAATTGTGCAGGTGCAATGTCTTGTTTGGCGGCGGTGGTGTACCACTGGATGGCTTGTTGGAAGTTTTGCTGAATGCCGAGACCTTTTTGGTAGCGTTTGGCTAGGAAGAATTGGGCTTGTTGGTTGCCAGATTTAGCTTGGCTTAGTAATGCCATCGGTTCCATGCTGTCATAGCGTGAGCCATTGAGTGGAATATTGGCAACCAATTCAGCGCTTGCAACGCCAGATAAGCCTAAAAATGCAGTTAACACGGTGACTTTCAATAATTTCATAATCAACTCCGAGTATCAAGCTGCAGCCATCGCAAGCTTGCCTAGGTTTAGATAAAATAAACTTAATAAATAGGTAAACGAATTAACAGAAAATCTTAAATTTTACAATGATTTAGCCATTCGTTATGTTTTAATAGGATAACGCAATCTTTTGATTGTTTTAGGTTAACACTGTTTGCTTTGCGTTTCAAATATTTAAGGGAAAATGTAAACAGTTGTTACAATATTTCACAGAGGAAACAAAGACTTGCGACAATTAGTGTCGTGTAGGGCTTTACTTTTGTGAAATATTGTCATACTTGAAGGTAATTTATCCGCTTACCAAATTTTCATAGGCATAGAATCAGCGATAAAACAGCTTAGTTTTTGGAAACACGATAATTAATTTTTGGTAACCCGATAGATTGCCACATCGGCAAGTAAGTTTGGGTTTTTACGGATAATTTGTGCAAGTAGCCAAGGGTAGGGCTTTTCACTTTCTTGTACCGCAAAACGATTGATGATACGGATGTCATTGTCATCACACAGCTTTTCAAAGTCTTTAAAGGTACACAAGTGAATATTGGGCGTGTTGTACCAAGCAAACGGCAGGGCTTCAGACATTGGCATCATACCTTTGATACCCAAGTGAATACGGTTTTGCCAATGCGCAAAATTAGGGAAAGTGACAATCACTTCTTTGCCAACACGTACCATGTCGAGGAGGAGTTGGTCGGGCTCTTTGACCGCTTGTAGGGCGCGCGCCATCACCACCGTGTCAAAGCTTGCGTCGGCAAACCGCGCTAACCCATCATTTAAGTCTTGCTCAATGACGTTAACGCCTTTGGTAACACAGTCATTGATTTTAGTTTGGTCGATTTCGATACCATAGCCAAACACGCCCAATTTGTTTTGCAAATGCGCGAGTAAATCACCGTTACCACAGCCTAAATCCAAGACTTTGGCATTGGGTTTGATCCAGCGTTCAGCAAGTTGATGGTCGATTTTCATTCAATTCTCGTTAAATCTAAAGTTAAATCCAAAATTAAATCTAAATTAAGCGGTTAAAAAATTAAATACCGATTGACGATAGGTCGGGATATCAAACAAAAACGAATCATGCCCATAGGCGGCATCTATATTGATATAGCTTACGGGTTTACCATTGGCAATTAGCGCATCGACAATTTCTTGCGAGCGCTCTGGGCTAAACCGCCAATCGGTGGTAAAGGATATAATTAAAAACTTACATTGGGTGTTTGCCAATGCCAACCGTAGCGCATCGGTATCACTCAAGCTATCATTGATACTGTCATCCTCAATCGCGCCGCGCGCCGGGTCAAAATAATCCAAGGCTTTGGTCATCAGCAAATAAGTATTGGCATCAAAACGTTCACTAAACTGCTCACCTTGATAGCGTAAATAACTTTCCACTTGAAACTCTACATCGTAGTTGAACATCAGCTTGCCGGCTTTCAAATCGCGTCCAAATTTTACCCGCATCGCTTCATCGGTGAGATAAGTGATATGACCGACCATACGCGCCAAAATCAAGCCGCGTTTGGGGATTTTGCCTTGCTCGATATAGCGTCCTTCACAAAAATCAGGATCGGATAAAATCGATTGGCGTGCCACCTCGTTAAAGGCAATATTTTGCGCAGATAGCTTGGGCGTGCTGGCAATAATCACGCATTTTTTCAGCCGACTCGGATAGTCAATTGACCACTGCATGGCTTGCATGCCGCCCATTGAGCCACCAACAATCGCATGCCAGATGTCAATGCCCAGATAGTCAGAGAGCATGACTTGGGTTTTTACCCAGTCTTTGATGGTGACCAAGGGAAAATCTGGACCATAGGGCTTGCCCGTTTCTGGGTTGGTACTGGTTGGACCCGTCGAGCCGTAGCAGCTGCCAATGTTGTTAAGACACACCACAAAAAAACGCGTGGTATCAATCGCTTTGCCAGGGCCGATAAAAGTATCCCACCAGCCTGCCTTTTTATCATCGCTACTATGATAGCCAGCCGCATGATGACTGCCCGATAGCGCATGACAAATCAATATCGCATTGGATTTATCGGCGTTGAGCTCGCCATAAGTTTCCACCATTAAATCAAAAAATGGCAGCGTACGATTGCATTCTAACGTCAGTGGGGTATCAAAATGAATTTTTTGCGGTGTGACGATACCCACAGATTTGCCACCAGATTTGGCAAAACTAATAGGATGATCGTCGTCAAAATTTTTGGGGACAGTCAATTCAGCTTCAGGTAAAATCTTGGTATGTGGTTTGTGTTGCTGTGTACTCACCCGCTTTCTCACTAATTTTTGATTGATAACGCATTAAAAGTATAGCTATTGTAAGGGTTTATATGGGTTATCACAACTTGGAATTCAAATGCCAAATTTAGCATCATCACCCCACCATACACTCCTATCGCTTACGGGATTGGCGCTCACGGGATTTTTGGCATTGACGTATTTGGCGTTTCATCAGCCAACATCGGTTTCGGCTGCCAATGCTAGTATAGTTACAAGCGACACGATGGTGAGCCATCATCAAAGCCATCACCTCGTCAGCCATCCAAACAGCTACCAAAGCCAACAGCCCAAACAGCATAACCACCAAGCAGACGGTGAATCAGCTAGCAGCCCCTCACAAAACGCAATCTTTAAAAGTAAAAGTCCTGCTAAAAGCCCCGTATCATCTGAACAAAATTCTCGCCTAGTGGATGCCCTACTGGTGATGGGTGGGATAGGTTGTCATTGATTCAAATATAGCTTAAAAAATGCAATAATTGAGCAATTTCAGGTGATTATCCAGTACGCGTACCCTAGTAAATATGCTAATCTTAACCACACTTTTTTTATGATTTTTTGGATTAAAGACAAATTATGAAGCCAAGCAATCCACCTGAAATTGCCGTTGTCCTTGTGAATTTGGGAACACCCGATGCACCAACTGAAGCAGCGGTGCGTCGCTATCTCAAACAATTTTTGTCCGATCCGCGCGTGATTGAAATTCCGCAGTTTATCTGGCAAATCATCTTAAACTTGTTTGTGCTACGCAGTCGCCCCAAACGGGTTGCCCACGCCTATGCTAGCGTGTGGGACGGTGATTCCCCACTGCGTAAAATCACGCTTGCCCAAGTGGACTTGTTGCAGCAGCGATTTGACCAACATCAACTGCCTTGCAAAGTGAGCGTCCATGCTGCCATGACCTATGGCAAACCTGCGTTAACGGATGTGTTATCGGCATTAACTGCCAAAAAAGTAGAGCAAATCGTGATATTGCCAGCTTATCCGCAGTTTTCCGGTTCCACCACTGGCGCGGTGTTTGATGTCGTCGCCAAATGGGGTCTTAAGCAGCGTAATTTACCCAGCATTAGCTTTGTTAAAGATTATTTTGCCCATCCGCAATACATCCAAGCCTTGGCTGAAAGCGTCAAACGCTTTCAAGCTGAACATGGCAAACCTGAAAAATTGCTATTGAGTTTTCACGGGATTCCAGAGCCATATGAGCAAAAAGGCGATCCGTATGCCAGGCGTTGTCGCTGTACGGCAGCGCATTTGGCGCAAGTGCTGGGGCTTGAGCGTCATGAGTGGGAATGTAGTTTTCAATCACGTTTTGGCAAGCAAGAATGGGTCAAACCTTATACGGATGTCACCCTAACCGAGTGGGGTAAGCAGGGTGTCAAGTCAGTGCAAGTGCTGAGTCCAGCATTTTCGGCAGATTGCTTAGAGACGCTAGAAGAGTTGGCAGTCGAAAATCGACAGACATTCCAGTCCAATGGCGGTGGGGACTATCATTATATCCCTGCCCTCAATGTGGATGCTGCGCATATTGATTTATTTGAATCATTGGCATTGCCACATGTGCAAGCGTGGCAACAAAATCTGCAAGGATGGTATTAATACTTATTGTTAAAGCTTGGGCTTAAAACGGATTATTAAGCGCATTAATAGCGAGCCTTATTAATTGCAAGCCAATAAAAAAGGTTGGTAACTTACCAACCTTTTTGGCGTTTCTTTTTGACATTTAAATACAAAAAATTTCAGTACAGAAAATCAGTCTTTATAACTTTCATCTGCGGCATCAGGGTCAGCGATATCACCAATAGTCGGATAGTCGTCTTCGCTAAAGCTATCTTCAACCAGTAATTCATCAATCCGCTGCTCATCAATATTTTGGCGATGAATCGCGGTCAAACCACTTTCACCCGCTTCAATATGGCTTGATGACAAGGATTCATCATCCAATTGCACAGTAAAACTATCCGCATCAATATCGCTCAAATTGCTAGATGTTGGCTTGGTTTTCATTTTTGTTCCTTCATTTTCATTTATTGTTTATTATCAGTGTTATGTCGCTATCATAGCCAGTAATCAGCATGACATCTATGTTGCCAATGTGATATTTGTGTTATGTTATCGAAAACAGTTTTTCGCACAGACAGCGTTTTTAACAATTTTTATGGATAAAACAGGAAGTGACTATGTTCAAAAATCTTGCCTCAGATGCATTGGGTTTGAGTGACATCGGTAAAATCATTCCACCGAGTCAGTTTAACCAAACTGATATTGATGACTATATTTTTCATGAAGATAACGAGCGGATTTATTTTGTGATTAAGTCAAAAATGGACGAATGTTGCTTTACCAATGTCGCCTTTATCCACCTTGATGGGCAGTCGGCGACCAGTAAAAAACGCCTGCTAAAACGCTATCCATACCGCAATTTTCAGCCCGCCAATATCATGATTGAGACGGCAGGCACGATGGATATGGATGCTGAGCTAAAATTTAGCTTGGGCGGTATGGCGTTTTCGATTGATATCGACAAAAATCAAATTGAGCAAATCCGTGATATCTATAAGGCGCTGACTGCGATTAGCGAGGAGTGCAAACGCATTGCCCATGAAGAAACGGTGCTAGAAAAATCCTTTAATACCGTCACCAATATGTTTAGCTTACGCGAACTGTCAGAAAACGTGGTACTTAACTTGCCGGATGTCATCAACCAAACTGTGGCACAAGTAGAAAATGCCTATGGCGAGCGTTTAAAGACCATTCGTAATTATGACTTTGGCGCGATTTTTGAGCATTATCTGCGTCAATAATTGCTAAAACTTATGCAAACTGTACTTACCGCCTACGCTGAGCAAGGTATCAAACTTGCGATTGAAAGCAAACGGGTCAAACATATCAACTTTCGTATCAAATCGATTGATGAAGCACCGTTTACCAGCTTGCTCAGCGTGTCTTATCCCATGCGTATGCCACAACACCTGCTGATGCAATCGCTTGAACATCGCCTTGCATGGGCAATCGACTGTCAACAAAAACAACGAAAACTTAAACAACTTAAACCCAAAAAACCTGCTTATATCAATGATGTCAAAGACTTGGCAAATTTGACCCTTAAAAGCAATATTTACTTTGAAGGGCAAAAAATGACAGTGCTAGCTTTATTTGAACGCCACTTTGACAACTCGGATTTTTCAAAAATGGATATTCCACGCACCTTAACGAGTCTTTATAAAGCTTGGCTTGGTCAATTTATCCAAAATCGCCAAGCGTTTTGGCAAGACAAAGTAGGCAAATCCGCCAGCAGAATCACGCCCTACACCATGAAAACCCGCTGGGGCAGTTGTAGCACCCAAGCCAAAACCATTCGCTTGTCCGTTTGGCTGGCGCAATTCCCGCCAGACTGCGCGGATTATGTGTTGGTGCATGAGCTTTGTCATCTGATTGAGCCCAATCATTCGGCACGATTTTGGGCGCAGGTGGCACGAGTCATGCCAGATTATCAACTGTGGCATCAGCAATTAAAATTTGGCGAGCTGTAATTATCAAAGTCACAAAAAAAGCCATCTCGCTATGAGATAGCTTTTTGGTAGCCGTAAAAGTTGCAAATTCCTAAAATCAATCTGCTAAAATGTAACCCTGTTTCAATGTTTAAATATAATCACTAAAAAAGCTGATAAAAAATGTCCCAAATTCATTACCAATTCGATTTTAAAAAATTTCGTGAACACCTTGTCGATGTCACATTGACCTTTACCGCCGACAATGACGACCCAATCGTTTGGCTACCTGCTTGGATTGCGGGCAGTTACATGATTCGAGAATTTAGCAAACACATTACGGCAGTCACCGCCACCATTCATGATTCAGATGCCAATAACAATCAACGCCTTAAAAAACTTGATAAAAACCACTGGCAAATCCACGCCAAACAAGGCGACCGCATTAGCGTCACTTATGAAGTCTATGCTTATGACTTATCCGTGCGTGGGGCATATGTCGATGAAACTCGCCTATACGGCAACTTCACCTCCCTAGCATTAGCGGTACAAGGGCAAGAAAACCAAGCGATTAAAGCCGAACTCATTTGCCCGCAAGACTTTTATGAGGTAAACGGTGTGGAAGTCAGCCTAGCCACCGCCTTACCGGAAAAAATGCACCAACAAGCCAAACAAACCATCTATCAGCTAACTGCCAACAACTACGAGCAACTCACTGACAGCCCGTTTGAAATTGCTGAGCAAGACGAATTTTGGTTCGATGTAAAAAGTGGTGAAAACACCATTGCACACCGATTTGTGATTTCTGGAGTACAGCAAAGCGACCTTGAACGGCTAGAAACTGACCTTAGCAAAATTTGTCAAAGCTATGTTGATTGGCTGGGTGACACGCCGTTTGATGATTATTTGTTTATGACCATGGCAACTTCAAGCGACTATGGCGGGCTTGAGCACCTTGCCAGTACCAGCTTGATTACCCCACGAGATGACCTACCAACATTTTTTGAACAAGCTGGGCCAAGCGAGAGTTATCAACGCTTTTTGGGCTTGTGTAGCCATGAATATTTCCATGCCTGGTGGGTTAAAACCGTGCGTCCCGAAGTATTTTTAACCGCTAACTTTAACCAAGAGACGTACACCACCTTGCTATGGGTGTTTGAAGGCTTTACCAGTTATGTGGATGATTTTATGCTACAAAAAAGCGGGGTTATTTCGCAACATAGCTATCTTAAACTGCTTGCTGAACAAATCAATCGCTACTATCAAACCCACGGACGCGCCTTGCAAAGCGTGGCAGAATCAAGCTTTGATGCGTGGATAAAGCTATATCGTAGCGATGAGAACACCGCCAATGCCGGGATTAGTTACTACAACAAAGGCGCGCTGGTGGCGCTATGTTTAGACTTGACTTTGATAAACCATGGCAAACGTATTTTTGATGTGATAAAAGTTTTTTATGACAAAGCCAAAGCCCAAGATAATCGCCGTTTTGGTATGACGGACGCCAATCTAGATGACGTCATGAATGAATGTTTACCCAAAGACGTTTGGCAAGATTTTAGAGCCAATTATATCGACGGCACGACAGAATTACCGCTATTTGAACTGTTGTCAGAACAGGGTGTGAGTATTGAACAAAAAGACGATGATATTACTTGGGGCATGAAATATATGAGCGAGCCTACTGGGTTAAAAGTGCAACGTGTTGTGCGAAATAGCCAAGCCGCCGCTGCAGGGATTTCTGCTAATGACGTCATCGTGGCAATTGATGGGTTAAAGGCGAGCGAAAAATGGCTCAAAGCCACTGCTAAAACCCAAACAATTAGTGAAGACCCTGCCGTGTGTCATGTATTTCGCCGTGATGAGTTGCTCGTGCTTGAAGTGCCACCCGTGAGCGACGCGCATGTTAAACAACCGCAAATATGGACGCTGTTAGCGGGTAAAAATACAAGGTTCACAAAATGGCTGCAGTGGAAATAACTTGCAAAAATAAAGCAAATCTAGTAAAATTCGGCTTCCAATTTTATCAATCCATCCTGTGTTGGCTTTAATCGGTTGGGTGTTTGGGTGAATTTTTAGCAAAATAAACATTCACGCCACGCATACTAACTGCAGACCAAAGGGCAGGATAATGACTAGAGACCTAACCATGCGCGCAGATATCCATCCAGCTTATCAAGAAGTTTTATTCCACGACACCAACGCTGACGTTTACTTTTTAACTCGCTCGACTATCAAATCAAAAGTAACTCGCGAATACGAAGGTAAAGAATACCCATACGTCGCACTCGATATTTCAAGTGCCTCACACCCATTCTATACCGGCGAACAACGTAAAACCCAAAACGAAGGTCGTGTGGCAAGCTTCAACAAACGTTTCGGCGCATTTGCAGGTCGTAACAAAAAATAAGTTTAATCGCTTATTGTCAAAAACCCTTTGCGATTGCGAAGGGTTTTTTATTGGCTGGAATGGGGCAGTACTGGATAATCCCTAACAATACGCCAAAAAAAGCTCACCGAAGTGAGCTTTTTTTGGGTTTATTTGTTTAGGTTTAATAGGAATGAATTTTTACGTTTTTGGGTAGTAACAATTCTTTTTTGAGTGGCAACTGCGGTGATAACTCAAACAAGGCGCGGCGATATACATTACGTTTAAATGCCACCACCTGGTTAAGTGGATACCAGTAACTGACCCATTCCCAGCGGTCAAATTCAGGTTTTGCCGTATCAAAACGGATATGTTCTACATTGTTCTCATCTAGCTGGAGCAAAAACCATTTTTGTTTTTGTCCAATACACAAAGGATATTGTCCTTGTCGTACAAAACGTTTTGGCAACCGATAACGAAGCCAATTTTGGGTTTGTGACAACACTTTGACATGCTGAGGATACAGTCCGACTTCTTCCCACAATTCCCGATACATCGCATCAAGCGGCGTCTCACCAAAATCAATGCCGCCTTGTGGAAACTGCCAAGCATCGTGACCCACGCGTTTTGCCCACAGTACTTGTCCGTGTGTATTTGCCAAGATGATACCTACGTTGGCTCGAAAGCCGTCTGCATCAATCATGACGATTACCTTCAATTTAATGGTTAAAATCGGCAGGCAATCACATTATCAAGTTTTTTGGGTCGCAAGGTTTACACACATCCTTGCAGACCATTATTAAAGTTTTGGTCAATCAAATCATCGGGCATAAACCCATCTCTACCAACAGACGCTTATTTTATTATTATTGCTAAAAAACATGGACAATGTAATCACTGCCTTTATTACCCACTATTAAACCAGTTTTTATGTCAAAAGTGTAATGTTTATTTGCTATAAATTGTTTCACGGACATAAAAAGCGCATAATATTGCTTGATTTTATACAAAACATTTTTTTGAAAATTATAAGCATCTGGGGATAGTATGAAAGCAACAGTAAATTGGTTAAAAAACGAAGACATTAATTTTGAAGCCGTGACTGAAAATGGCAATAAAATTATCATGGATTCAACGGAAAAATTGGGTGCCAAACCCATGGAAATGGTTTTGATGGGGCTTGGCGGCTGTGCCAGTTATGATGTGGTCAGTATCCTGCAAAAAGCCCGTCAGGCGGTGAGCGATGTTGAGTGTCAGCTATCGGCTAAGCGTGCCAACACGATTCCTGCGGTATTTACTGATATTCATTTGCATTTTGTGGTCAAAGGTAGCGCCATCAAAGAAGCGCAGGTTAAAAAAGCTATCGAATTATCGGCAGAAAAATACTGCTCAGCCAGTCGTATGCTAGAAAATGGCGGTGTCAAAATCACCCATGACTATGAAATCATTGATGATACCTCTAGTGAAATGACTGATAAAACGGTTAAAGGGTAGGGAATAACGGCATGTTTTCCTATTTAACTGCTGTCCCTGCCACCAATAGTAGCGTGGTATTGGCAATGATGGTTGCCAGTTTATTGCCCTTGGTGTTTGCGATATTGGCAAAGGTCTTTGGGGGATTTAAAAGCAAAGACAATGCCAATCCGCGCGAGTTTTTGGGTAAACAAACGGGCGCGGCAGCGCGTGCCAATGCCGCCCAGCAAAATAGCTATGAAACCTTGCCGGTATTCTTGGCAGCGGTGATTGTGGCGTTGCTATTTTTTGTACCGCTGTCAGTGGTGACCCAGTTGGCGTGGTTGTATGTGATATTACGGATTATTTATGGGTTGGCATATATTGCCAATTGGGCAACCTTTCGCTCAATTATTTGGTCGCTTAGTCTCGCCTGTCCGCTGATGTTGTTTTATTTAGCGATACGGTTGAGCTAATTTGCTATGAGTAATCACCAGCTTGGGATTGTGCTTGCAACATCGCAACAATGGTCTCAAGCTGTTTTTGTCTCTTTACGTTTTGCCAAAGCTCGCTGGCCTCTTCATAGCCTTGGGTCAACATGCCAAGCCATTGTTTGTAACGTCCCACCAGCATATTGTCGCTACGGGTATGTCCTTGCAAAAACGCAAGTTGTAGCTTAAGTAGCGCGTGCCAAGCCATATTTTCTGCCCTGTCACCTTTATCCCTCGCTTTGATTTGATTGACCAAATCAGGTCGAGTGACCGCACCACGTCCGAGCATGATATGTGGGGTGTTCGCTTGTTTGCGGCAACGCATGGCTTGTTCAGTCTGCCAAATTTCGCCATTGGCAATAATCGGTAAGCTTAACCGCTGTGTTAGGGGCGCGATTAACTCCCAATAAGCAGGGGGTTTATAGCCTTGGGTTTTGGTACGGGCATGGATAGTCAGCCAACTGGCATTGGCTGATTGCACCGCATCGCCGATTTCTTCGGTTAGTGAGGTATCTTCATAGCCGAGTCGGATTTTTGCTGATACAGGCGTATCCGATGGCACGGCTTGGCGTACTGCATGGATGATTTGATACAAGGTTTCAGGTTCGGTGAGCAACACCGAGCCACCGCGGTGACTATTGACAGTTTTAGCAGGGCAACCAAAGTTAATATCAATGGCTAACGCACCAAGCTCGACCGCTTTGACGGCATTACCTGCCATCAAGTCGGGCTCACTGCCCAGTAACTGCACATGTACTGGCGTGCCGTGAATAGTTTTGCCTTTTAAATTATCCTCATGCAAAAGTTCGGGTACAAATTTATAAAACACATGCGCGGGTAGGACGTGCTGGGTGACGCGAATAAACTCACTCACCGTCCAGTCGTAATGCCCGATACTGGTTAAAATATCCCGCATCAATGGGTCGGTCAGTCCTTCCATCGGCGCAAGGACAATTTGCGGCTTATCAAAATTTGGGTAATATAACATATAATATTTCAATTAAATAAATCAGGTATTATAAAGCATTAATAAATAAAATAATGGTAGTTATTTTGGGCGAGGTTTAAGTGAATTTTGGATTTCTTATAGATAAGTCAGAAGTGAAATGTCAAAGTTTTAGTATTATACCTAATGAAAATTTTGACGAATATATTTCATGGTTCTACCATAATATGGAAGTTAGTAATGGCTGGATTTATCCACCGTTTAAAGCTTTAAAGCACAATGATGAAGAATTTAAAAAATTTAAAAAATCTGCTCCCTTAGTAAGAAGTAGTTTTTATACTTTACCTTCCACCCATATTCTACAAACTCAGAACTTTACTGATGAACACAAACGTTTTCTTGTTCTCGGATACGGTCTATTGCAAGGACTTTATTTAAACCCACAAAACTATATGTACCTTGGCAAGACTCCCTATACTCCTTCAACTTTAAATGGTCTTGTGTTAGGAAGAGATGATAGAGTAAAAGGCTTGGAAGCTATTAATAAATTTTATATTAATGCAAATAATGTTCAAGAAATAAATCAAATGCAAGCCTGTATTCATTGGTTTTTAATTGCTCAAACTTTAGATTTTGAATGGGAAATATTTGATGCTCATTATAAGGTTTTAGATGGGTTATATAGATTATTGGTACATAAAATTGGTAAAGATAAAGTGGAAAATCTTAACAATGATAAGTATGTGAAACATGCTCAAAGATTTATAGTTTTAGCAAAATACTTTAATCTGGAAATTCCAAACTGGGCAGATAATACAAAAACTGGCAATGATAATATTGCTTTTATTCGAAATGAACTTGTGCATGAAGCAAAATATGCAGGTCAGCCTATTGGCTATAACTATCCTAATGAAAACTTTAAACTACAGTTCAAGGCATTCAACCTTAAATTAATTTGCGCTTTTTTAGGAATTAATACCCCATATTTACAAGCACCTGCAAACAATAGAATGTTATGGCGTTGGAATATTCAATAATATTTATTACCCATAAATCACCTTTTTATCTTTGAGTCCGTGAATCAAATCTTGAATATTAAAAATATCCAAATTTACCTTGGCGCGAGTACAGGCGACATACAGCAGTCGCAACTCTTCGGGGGAGATTTTTACCGCTTGAGAAGTCACATCATAATAAAAATCATTGTCAATCTGCACCCGTGACCATTCCAACCCTTTGGCTTTATGCGCGGTAGAGATGATGTAGTCGGCCTTATCCAGTGTGGTCAAACTATTGATTGCCTGGTTTAGCGTTTCGGTGCCATGTTCATCGACCAGTTTGACGAGGGTTTTTAAATCGCTGCCTTCGCTCGTCTCGCTATAATCCTGCACGTCGCGCCAATTATTAAAGTAGGCAAGCTCAGGCACACCATACGCCGCTTGTCCTTTTTTTAGCCGTTCGGCAGATTGGCTAAATTTGAGCAAACGCTCTGTATCGGCTTGTAGCGCAACTTTATGTCCCATTTTAAGCCCAGATAACAGATTGACCATCGCACTGGCATTGGTACGGCAAAGAATGGCATCTTTTTGACCATGCACCATACTTTTGCCTAAGGTAGACGCCATCGCAGGATTGCCGCGCAGTGGTACCTCTTCTTGTAGCGCTTTTAAAAACCCATTCGCCACATCAGCAATTTGGTCGCCAAATCGAAACGATTGGGTGAGCAAGGTTTGTGGTAGCGGCAGGCGCTTCATGGCATTGACAGCGCCGCGCCATTCATAAATTTGCTGATGCGCGTCACCCACATAGATAACTTGGTTGGGCTGATTGGACAAAATCCCCATCATCAAGGGGTCGGCATCTTGCGCTTCATCAAATAAGATAAAATCCGCAGGAATTACCGGTTTGGATAGCGCCCAAAGTTTAAGGTAAATATCATGCCCAATCCCCGCAGGGTGGCGCGGGTCAATCGACTGTTGCCAGCGGCGCTCTACATACGGGTATAAGGTGTCGCGCAGCTGCTCAGCTTCACTGGCAACCAACCAGTCAGGAAACTGCAAATGGCGCGGCGCAGGGTAACTGGCATGGGTACTACAAAACGTGCTCACCGCATCGGACACAAATCGCGCTTGTCGCTCTGGCGTTAAGGTCACAAACTGGCTTTTGCCTTCAATTTGGCGTTTGACTTGTACAGGGGTCAACCCCAAATCTGAGGCAAGGCGACTGGGAGAAAAACGCGGTAGTTGCAGCTTTGCAGTGATATCGCGAGCGGTATGACGAAATGCCAATGAGTGAAAAGTGCGACAGTCGACATGGTGGGGGAATTTACGTTGGGCTTCTGAAGCAATTGCTTTGTTAAATGCCAAATAAATCCCGCGACCACGTAGCTGATTGCCAATCAGGTTAAGCGTGGTGGTTTTGCCAGCGCCGGCATACGCTACCACCTTAAACGACTGGCGCGTGAGTGCCATATCGACAGCCTGCTGCTGCTCACCCGTTGGGCGTTGGGTCGGGCTGTTGACAAGGGGTTGGGTGGGGATAACGCTGGGGTTTGACATAAGGCCATTGCTAACAGAAAAGTGAGCTATTTTAGCAAAATTTGGCAAGTTTTGCTCAGTTTCCTTTATTTACTCAACCTATATTTACTAGCCTTTATTTACTAAGTGGGGATGAATGAGAGGTTGACTAGGCTTTAGCGTTATCCAGCCAGATTAGCTGTTGTTCTGTAATAACGCTTTCTCTTTAACCAGTACCCGCGCCATAACTAGACCGAGTTCAAACAATAACCACATCGGGATAGCCAGCATCACCATCGATAAGCCATCTGGCGGTGTCACCAATGCCGCAATAGCAAAACAACCCACGATGATGTAACGGCGTTTTTGCGCCAAGCTATCCACCGTCACCACCCCAGCCAACACCAGTAGCAGCGTCAACACAGGAATCTCAAAGGTTGCCCCAAACACCAAAAACAGCTTGAGTACAAAATTTAGATAGCTTTCGATATCGGTCATCGGTAGCACATTGTCGGGGGAGAATTTGATAAAAAAAGCCAGCACGCTTTTGAGCACGACATAATAGGCAAACGCAATCCCCAAATAAAACAATATCACCGATGACAACAGCACGGGTAGGGCGATACGTTTTTCATGCTTATACAGCCCTGGTGCGATAAACGACCAAATCTGGTACAAAATATACGGCATCGCCAAGATAACAGCCAGATACAGCGTCAATTTAATCGGTGCCAAAAATGATGAGGTGATATCCGTTGCAATCATAGAAGAATTGACTGGCAACAATGCTGTTAACGGCGCTGAAAAAATATCGTAGATTTCTCGCGAAAAGCCCGCCAATGCCAAAAAAATCACCAACACCGCCGCAAAACCGTGAATCAAATGACGGCGCAGTTCAATCAAATGCTCAGTGATGGGCATATCTACCAAAGTATCGTTTTGCGATGGTTTATCATCTTTAGCTTGTTCAATAGCTAATTGTTCAGGCGTTTTTTTGGTTTTGATAAGTTTGATCACTGGGCAACTCCACCCAAACTTGGCAATTGGTGCAGTAGCGGATCGGCTTGATAATTGGGTAAAAACGGTGGATTGGGAAGACGTCTGACACGGTCATAATCACTGAGCAAAAACCAACGATAATACATTGGCTCAGTGGCAGCGAATAGGGCTTCATGTAAGTCTTTAGCCACTGCATCGGCTTCGACATCAGCCTCTAGACTCAGCAAATAATCGTCTGCTTTGGTTTCTGTCAGATAAGATTCGTCAGATGGTTTGTCTAGTGAATTATCTAGTGGCTTGTTTGGTAACAGCGCGGTGCTATCCGTTGTTGGCTCAGCTAAATGATTGGGTGCTTCACGACTGGGTGGTTCATGGCTGAGTGGCTCAGTGGGTAGGCTAACTGCGTTAGTATCATGACCAAGATTAGGGGTTGTATCAGCCGACTGGGTATTGTGAGCTTGCATCGAAGGCACTTTGCCATGTTGCTGTAGTTCGCTCACACTGCTGCGAAGGGCTTCCATCTCACGCTTCATATCTACTTCAGCTTGGCGGATTTTTTCCAGCTCAAGCTGCATTTGCTTGCGCGTTTCGGCAAGGTCAAGCTCAGCTTCAATTTCTGACTGCAGCGTTGCAACCGTACGGCGGAATTTGGCATACCACTGACCTGCAGTACGCGCCGCTTGGGGGAGTTTTTCAGGGCCCAGCACAATCAGTGCAATCGCCCCAAATAACAGTAGTTCGGAGAAACCTATATCAAACATAACAACCGTGGCAGTTAGGGATTAAAAAACCAAAGAAAAAGTAACGACTAGGGTTTAAACGTTATGTTTATCTTGTTGGGTCTGCGTGGTATGGAGTTCAGCTTTTTCGTGTTCAAGGACACGGTTTTTGTTCAGATGCTGTTCGTTTTCATCTTTGACCGCATCTTTAAAGCCTTTAACGGCACCACCCAAATCTTTACCGGCATTTTTCAGTTTTGAAGTGCCAAAAATGACCACAACAACAACCAGTAAAATTAACCAATGTGTGATTGAGAAACTACCCATGAGAATATCCTTTGATTAACCTTGACAATAGGGGTGAGGACAATATGAATTTGCAGTGTAACACATAACCATTGCGTTGGCATAACAGTGCAAAAAACGGTGTGAAACACGGCGAATTTTTTGCACTGTTAGCGAGCAATACTCAGGACTTATCGACTGTTTAGTGGCGTTTACTTAGTAGCGCTCACTTAAGGGCTATTACTTAAGAGATTTGACGTGCGGCTTTTTCGTCGATACCCGATAAGCCAAAACGTCTTGCCAATTCATTGGTGACAGCCCAAGACGGTATATTAAACCATGCCAATGTGACCATTGTATGAAACCAAACATCAGCAATTTCATACACCAAATCTTTCACCGCGGTATCATCGGCGACGGCTTCATAGGGAGTATCGTTGGCAATGTTGATATCTTTGGCAGCGATAATGGCTTCAGTGGCTTCTTCACCGACTTTTTCTAAGATTTTGTTGATACCTTTATGGTACAAGCTTGCCACGTATGAGCTATCAGGATTGGCATCTTTACGCCCAATCAATACTTCATCTAACGCGGTTAAAATATCCGCTGACGTCGTAGGCGTTTGTGTCGCATTGCTTGTTTGGGTTGGATTGCTTGTTTGTGTCGAATTGCTTGCAAGCGGCGAGCGTTCATGAGTCGGTTTGGCGTTGTCACCATAAATCGCATCAGGGTCTTTGATAACCGCATCAGTAGTTTGCCATTGTAGCTGTCCGCGGTCATCGGCAAGCAGACGATAAAAACAGGACTGCCGACCCGTGTGGCAAGCAATCCCCCCCACTTGGGTGACTGACAACACAATCACATCAGCATCGCAGTCTAGGCGGATTTCATGGACTTGCTGAAAATGCCCAGAGCTTTCGCCTTTGTGCCATAATTTACCGCGAGAGCGTGACCAATACACTGCTTGCATTTTTTCAGCAGTCAGGCGTAATGACTCGCGATTCATCCATGCCATCATCAAAATGCGCCCTGTATGAAAATCTTGAGCGATTGCAGGCATGAGCCCATTGTCATCAAATTTTAGTGTATCTAACCAATCCATATTCACGCCCTGTATCATACTATGCAAGCCCTAACCAAAAAAAGCACCCATCAAGCGATGCGGGCATTTATCATAATTCATCAAGCCCTAAATCTCAAAGGGTTTCACATCTAAGGCTTCTTTGATGGTAGCTGATAACGGGATTTCTTGGCTTTGACGATAGTCATACGCCACAAAGCCCATTTTGGCATACGCCACCAAGGAGTCATCAAACATCCGCGAGACTTTAAACACAAAATCCCCACCCAAATCGGTTAAATGCTGCACGCCGACTTCAAATAACAGTTCTTCACGCGCTCGTACCCGATCAAGTATTTGGGTCTCGATATGATTAATGACCAAGCCTTGGTACTCAGTATTAACCTCTTTAATGCCTTTTGAATATAAAAAACGAAAACGGGCTTCGGTAAGCAATGCCACCAAATTTTCAACCGTTAAATGTTGTGCTAATCCAATTTCGGTATTGCGCACGCGCATGACGGTCTCAAACACGAAATGGGCAACTTCAATATTTGTGCTTAACGTTGACAAGAATTCTAACCTCATGATGTTGATGTTGATGTTGATAAGAGAGTATTACACATTAAACTTTTCAGAAGCTTAAGAGCCCGATAAATACCTTAAGGTCAAACAAACTAACGTAAACTGTGTCCAAAATAGGGCTCACTTATCACTTTTAGCCAATTTAACCGCAGTTTTCATAAACTCAGTTGTTAACTTAATTAATGTAATTCCGTGATAGATTTACCAAGTCTTTATGTTAAGTAATTGATATCATTGATTTTTTAAAAATTCTACAAACAGCCCTTAATAATAATTTATCTATTATAGTAGAGAAATATTAATGTAACATCAATAAAATGGATGTCAAAGAAAAATTAGTGATAACAATAGCGTGCATTCACGAATGATTTTTGATAAAATATCGCCTCCCACCTCAAGGCAAAAAATCCAGTGTGATGAGGATTTTTTGACAAACAGGTTAACTTCACTTGATAAAGATGTTTAATCTTTGTCAAAAACGAACAAGAGGCTATCATGAAATTAAAAACTCGCCGTGGTGCTGCCAAGCGTTTTAAAAAAACTGGTAACGGTATCAAACGCAAACAAGCATTCAAACGCCACATTTTGACCAAAAAATCTCCTAAGCGTATCCGTCAATTACGTGGATGCAAATTGGTACACGTGTCTGATGAGAAACGTGTTTACCGTATGTGTCCTTACCTATAATTTATAGGTATTCAATCAACTGATATTACAAAACTTTAGGAGTAAATTATGGCTCGTGTAAAACGTGGTGTACAGGCAAATCGCCGTCATAAAAAAGTATTGGCTCGTGCAAAAGGTTATTACGGTGCGCGTTCTCGTGTTTTCCGTGTTGCTGTACAAGCAGTTACCAAAGCAGGTCAATATGCGTATCGTGACCGTCGTAACAAAAAACGTTCATTCCGTCGTTTATGGATTGCACGTATCAACGCGGGTGCGCGCTTAAATGGCTTAAGCTACAGCCGTATGATCAACGGTCTGAAAAAAGCCAGCATCGAAATCGACCGCCGTGTATTAGCAGACATCGCTATGCATGATGCGCAAGGTTTTACGGCGTTGGCAGAAAAAGCAAAACAAGCACTGGCTGCTTAATTTGTTTTAAAGCGATTTTTCAAAAAGCCATTAAGTGCAAGCTTAATGGCTTTTTTTATCGCCATATTTTAGTTAAAATGCCTATCACTATTGATAACCAAGATTGCAACGCTCATGACAGAAATAACGACTGACAAACTTATCCAATATTCTGAAAATTTAACCGATATCACCCAAGACCAATTCACCCAATTTGTTCAAGATGCCAAAGCCTTAATCAGCACCGCACAAAACCCCCAAGACCTACAAAACATCCGCGTGACTTTAACCGGCAAAAAAAGCCATTTGACTACCTGGTCAAAACAGCTGGGCGGACTTGATGCCGACGGCAAAAAGACCATCGGCGGTATGCTGCATCAAGTACGTACCCAAATCAATGACAGCCTACAACAAGCGCAAAGCGATTTAGAAGCCAAAGCCTTGGCTGCCAAGCTTGCCAGTGAATCCATTGACATCACCCTGCCAGCACGTGGACAACAAGCGGGTAATTTGCACCCTGTCACCATGACCGCTGAGCGTATGCAAGGGTTTTTCCGTCAAGCAGGCTTTGAAGTCGCAACAGGCCCTGAAGTTGAGAGCGACTACTACAATTTCGAGGCGCTAAATATTCCAAGCCATCACCCAGCGCGCGCCATGCACGATACCTTTTATTTTAATGCCAATTATGTGCTACGTACCCATACCAGTTCGGTGCAAATTCGCACGATGGAAAAAGGCAACCTGCCGATTCGTATCATCTGTCCAGGACGTGTGTATCGCAACGACAGCGACCAAACCCACTCACCGATGTTTCATCAGCTTGAAGGTTTGTATGTTAGCGAATCGACCAATTTTGCTGAGTTAAAAGGCTTGATTCATGAGTTTTTGCAGGCGTTTTTTGGTCGCAAACTTACGGTGCGTTTTCGCCCGTCGTATTTTCCATTTACTGAGCCGTCTGCAGAAGTGGATATCCTTGCCGATACTTATGCAGGTGGGGGCAAATGGCTAGAAGTGATGGGCTGTGGTATGGTGCATCCAAAAGTGTTGTCCGATAGCGGTATTGACCCGACCAAGTACCAAGGTTTTGCATTTGGGATGGGGATTGAGCGCTTTGCCATGTTGTATTATGGGGTGAATGATTTGCGCTTGTTCTATCAAAATGATGTGCGTTTTTTAAAACAATTTGCATAACATAGCATGAGTTTTTCAATAGAAACATTTACTGAAGCTTACCATGCTATTGATATTGGCATGCTCAATGACTCTGCTAATCGTTTTTTTCGACGGCTGTTAAATTTAGATAATGACATAGATTTAAAGTTGAAATTTAGAAAAGGTTATCAAGAACAAGCTTTTGAAACACTCATACCCAATGAAGACCTATTTTTTATAGAGTCAGAATTTCTAGATGTTTATTTAATGCTTCATTTTGAGCAAGATAGTGGCTATGAGTTAATGGGCTTTGATAAAACAAATTATATTTTTCACATTACTGGATTAAAAGTAGATATCGAGCGGATTGAAATTGTATTAGCTTTAAGCATTCTATTCGCTGTTGCAAGTTATTTTGGGAACGATTTTATTAATGCTGATAATATTTTCCCAAATGTGATGAAATTGGATACAGCGGGTAATGTTATTTATTACATTAATGATATTTTGCACAGTGTTAAAGAAAATAATTTAAAACCCTTTAGTCAGCAGTCAATATTGGAATTCAATCGAAAGGCATTTCAAACTTTGTAAAAAGTTAAAACGAATATAATTGATAGTTTGTTAAATTTTAGAGAAATTTTAAGATGAAAATTAGCGAAAACTGGTTACGCCAATGGGCAAACCCAAACTTAAGCGCAGAGCAAATTGGCGAACAACTGACGATGGCAGGCTTAGAGCTTGATAGCTTGGATAAAGTCGCCAAAGACTTTAGTGGGGTAGTTGTCGGTGAAGTGATTGACGTCACCCAACACCCCGATGCTGATAAACTGCGCGTTGCCAAAGTGAATGTCGGTGAGCATAGCGAAGCACCGCTACAAATCGTTTGCGGTGCACCCAATGTGGCCGCTGGCGTGCGTGTACCTGTGGCACTGGTGGGCGCCAAACTGCCACCTGCACAAGGGGATGAACCCTTTAACATTAAAAAAGGCAAACTGCGCGGCGTAGAATCGCATGGTATGCTGTGTGGTGGTAGTGAGATTGACTGTGATGATGGTGTTGATGGCTTGTTAATTTTGCCAAATGATGCGCCCATTGGCATGGATATTCGAGCGTATCTTGGCTTAGACAATCATGTGCTAGATATTTCAATCACCCCAAACCGTGGCGACTGTTTTAGTGTGCGCGGTATCGCCCGTGAGCTTGCCGTGCTCAATGATTTAACATTTCAGCTACCCTTTGACCATATCACCGCAGCTGTGACCGACAACGATAGCCAAGCGGTTAGCGTAGAAACCACCGACTGCCCACGTTATTACGCGCAACTGGTCAGTGGACTGACAGGCACCACGCCATCACCTGATTGGATGAAACAAGCCCTGAATGCCTCAGGCGTCAAGCCACGTAATTTACTGGTGGATGTCACCAATTATGTACTACTTGAGCTCGGTCAGCCGCTGCATGCGTTTGATGCCGATAAGTTGGTGGGCGCAATTATTGTGCGCCATGCCCAACAAGGCGAAACCCTTGAGCTATTAAATGAGCAAACCATTACCTTACAAGGTGATGAGCTGGTGATTGCCGATGAACAAGGTGTCATTGCGTTAGCGGGAATCATGGGTGGACTTCGCACCGCAGTGACCGATAGCACGACCCGAGTGGTAATCGAGAGCGCATTTTTCAAACAGTTAGCGATTGCAGGTAAAGCACGCCGTTTCGGTTTGCATACCGATGCGTCACAGCGTTTTGAGCGGGGTGTCGATTTTGAATTGCCAAAATTGGCACTCGACCGCGCGGTCAATCTATTGGCGACATTTGGCAATGGCTCAAGTGAGGTTAGGGTCGGTCAAATCACGCTAGTTGAAAACACCGATGAACTGCCAAAACGTACGCCAGTGACGCTACCGATTGTCAGTATCAATAAATTGTTAGGCGCGGATATCGCCACCGACAAAGCCATAGAGATTTTAAATAGTTTACAAATCAGCACCGAGTTACAAGGCGAAAATCTGGTTGCCACGCCGCCGAGCCATCGTTTTGATATCGCCTTACCCGAAGATTTGATTGAAGAAATCGCCCGCATTTATGGCTATAACAATATTGCCAACAAACTGCCGGCGTTTACCAGTAACTTGTTTGACAATAAACGCCAAAATGATTTGCATAACTTAAAAATGAGCTTGGTCAATCAAGGTTATTTTGAAGCGGTGAGTTTTAGTTTTAGTGATGCCAAAGTCGAAGCTTTGTTTGATGGGGCGCATTTTGCTGCACCACTCGCGCTTGCCAATCCAATCTCAAGTGACTTAGCGGTCATGCGTCGTACCCTGCTGTCTAGTTTGTTGCCTTGTGTGCAATATAACTTAAACCGTCAACAAAACCGCGTGCGTCTGTTTGAGACGGGTCTACGTTTTGATGGCAGTGATATCGCAAGCTTAAACCAAGTGGACACCTTGGCGATGGTGGCAGTCGGCAGTACCCATCCAGAGCAGCATCATGACAGCCGTGTGATGGATTTTTACGACCTAAAAAATGACGTCGAATCGGTTTTTCCACGGTTTGCCCAGTCCGCTATCAGTTATCAACGTAGCGAGCAGCCGTTTTTACACCCCGGTCAAAGTGCCGATGTACACTATCAAGGCAAAGTGGTTGGCTGGTTAGGTCAGTTGCACCCACAGATTGCCAAAGCCTTGGATTTGCCGACCACTTGGGTGGCGCAGCTGAATTTACAGATGGTCATTGACATGCATCAACAAGCATTGACCATCATGACGCCAAGTAAATTCCCACAAGTACGCCGCGATATCGCCGTGGTGGTAGACCAGTCGATTGCTATGCAATCAATGAAGGATACTATCAAACAAGTCGGGGGCGAGCTATTAAAAGATGTGTGGTTGTTTGATGTATATGCTGGCAACAACTTGCCTGAAAATCAACAATCGCTTGCTTTTGCACTGGTATGGCAAGACCTCGATGCCACGCTTTCTGACGAGCGTATCAATGCACAAATGGAAGCTGTCATCGCTGCGCTACATGAGCAGTATCACGCAACGCTACGTATGTAATCTTGTACTAGCAAATTATGCCAGTCGATACAATGTTTTTCTTTGATTTTAAAGTAAAAATAACTATCGACTGCCTTTGCTAGAATCGCTAGAATAGGAACATTTAGTAGGGTGGGTATGATAATGAATATGCAAGTTGAAGGAAAAACCTTAACCAAATTAGAAATGATCAATCATTTGATGGAAAATTTGGGCATGACGCGCCAAGACAGCCGCGCATTTGTGGAGAATTTTTTTTCAGAGTTGTCAGAGACGTTGACCAAAGGTCACCAAGTCAAGCTATCGGGTTTTGGTAACTTTGAAATCAAGGATAAAAGCCAACGTCCAGGTCGCAACCCAAAGACTGGCGAGATGGTTCATGTCACAGCGCGCCGCGTTGTTACCTTTAAAGCGGGGCAAAAAATGCGTCGCAGTATTGAAGATAAACTGTTCACAGAATAACGCGCTTTATTATTTTTAGATTATTTCCAGTTAATTGAGGCGTTTTAAAATCACTTAACAAGTTTTGACCGTAAAACATTCTGTCCATAAAATTTAATCATAAAAAAAAGAAGCTGAAAGCTTCTTTTTTTTATGCCAATTATGCCATTATTTGGCAGTAGAGGCAGTAGCACTGGCAGCGGCTGGTGTCGCAGGGTTTTCACCCCAGATAGCTGGGTATTTATAACCTGGGAAAGTTTTGTGGGCGTATTGTTTAAATTCTTCTGAATTATACGCATTGGTCACGTCTTTTACCCATTGTGTGTCTTTGTCTTTGGTGCGAATCGCTGACCAGTTGACATACGCATAGCTGGGTTCTTGGAACAGCGCTTCAGTCAATTTGATACCTGAGCTGGTCGCATAGTTACCATTGATGACTGCAAAGTCAACATCTGAACGCGCACGTGGTAATTGTGCAGCTTCTAGCTCTACCAATTTGATATTTTTTGGGTTTTCTGCGATATCATTTTTTGATGCAGTGAGTGGGTCGATATTGGCTTTAAGTTTTACCCAGCCCAGTTCGTTGAGCATTACTAGCGCACGCGCAAAGTTGCTTGGATCGTTCGGTGCAGCCACGGTGGTACCGTCTTTGACTTGTTTTAGGTCATTTAATTTACCTGGATAGATGCCAAGCGGTGCGGTAGGCACTTGGAAGGCTTCAACGATATCTAGGTTGTTGTCTTTTTTGAAGGTATCGAGATAAGGTTTGTGTTGGAACACGTTGATATCAATATCGCCATCGGCTAAGGCTTTATTTGGGCGCACATAGTCAGAGAATTCAACCAATCTGACTTTATAGCCTTGTTTTTCTAACTGCGGTTTGACAGAGTTTTTGACCATGTCACCAAAGTCGCCCACAGTAGTACCAATCACAATTTCAGATTTGTTCGGGTCGATACCTGTGCTTGCCGCTGCTGTGGTCGTGGTTGAGCTTGCGGTAGTCGTGGTTGTAGTTGTGGTGGTGCTGGCTTGTGCTGTGGTTTCGGTTTTGCTTTCTGGTTTGCTACAACCGACTAGGGCAATCCCTGCCACCCCTACAGTTGCTAGCAGCTGCGCGATGTGGCTTGATAAATGCGTTAATTTCATACCTTCCTCCAAAAATGAAAAAATAAACGGACAAAACAATCAGCTTACCTTAACATATTCATAAAAAAAATGTTATTGAGAGTTAACCTATGGATATGAAATTTTTTCATAATTCCTAGAAAAACCATCAATAACAATTTTTTAAACAGCCATCAGCTAAAATTAACGTTTATCCAGACGGTGCGCCAAAATATTACCAACCGATTGGATGATAATCACCATCACCACCAATAAAATCACCATAAAAATCATCACATCATTTTGGTAGCGGTTATAACCATAACGAATCGCCAAATCACCGAGACCGCCACCCCCAATCATACCCGCTGCCGCACTGTAAGAGAGTAAACTAATCATCAAGGTAGTAATACTCAAAATCAAACTTGAGCGTGACTCGACCAATAACACGTTGCGAATAATCGTCCCTGTACTTGCACCCATTGATAACGCCGCTTCGATGATACCTTTTGGCACATCACGCAGATTTTGCTCAACGAGCCTAGCAAAGTAGAAAATACCGGCGACACTCAAAGCAAGCGATGCCGCGATTGGACCAATGGTGGTACCGACAATGAGGCGAGTGACAGGAATAATCACAATCATCAAAATCACAAACGGAAAAGCACGCATAATGTTGGTAAAGTTGCCAAGTCCTGCATACAGCGATTTGTTGTCGGCGAGCTGATTTTTACTGGTCAAAAATAGCGCAACGCCGAGCAATGTACCAAAGATGACTGACGCAACCGTTGAGATACCCACCATAATCAGCGTTTCCCAAAACGCTTGCCAAATTTCTGCCTTCATCCCCAAGAGATTATCAACCGCGCTTTGCCAAGTTAATGTATTTGCCATGAAATTACCCAACGATTCAATTTAAAACTTAAAAGATTATCCAGCCATCGACGATGTTTGTGCGCCGTTAATCATCACTAATCAGCAGTTGCCCAATCGGCGTGTTGGCATGAATTTGCCCCGAATGTACGTCAGCGACTTCCAGCAATCTGCCCTTATCAAGCAGGGCGACGCGGTTACACAGCTTGCGAATCACGGACATTTCATGGGTCACAATCACGATAGTGACGTTAAACTTGTCATTAATATCTTTGAGACAGGCTAACACCGATTTGGTGGTCGCAGGGTCGAGCGCAGAGGTGGGCTCATCGGCGAGCATTACATGAGGCTTGGGTGCTAACGCCCGTGCGATACCTGCCCGCTGTTTTTGACCGCCAGAGAGCTGGGCGGGATAGTGGTTGGCGCGATTGACCAAATCGACAATTTCAAGACATTCCATCACCCGCGGCTTGATGGCCGTTTTTTCCCAACCGGCAATCTCTAGGGCAAAGGCAATGTTTTGTGCCACCGTGCGATTTGCCATCAGATTAAACTGCTGAAAAATCATCCCGATATTTTGACGGGCATGGCGCAAATCGTGGGTGGACAGCGAGGTCAGCTCCTTGCCATCGATGGTGACAGTGCCGCTATCTGGGCGTTCAAGTAAATTAATCAAGCGTAGCAAAGTAGATTTGCCTGCGCCCGAATAACCCATCAAGCCAAAAATCTCGCCTTGTTGGATTGAGAGCGATGTCGGTTCTACCGCGGTAAACCAGTTGCCATCTTGGGTTTGGAAGCGTTTGGTAACGTTATCAATGGTAATCATGATAATAAAAAATTTTGCAGTGGTTAAAAGAAGGTAATTTTAGCACAGCTCGTCGTCAGCGTTTAGTCGCTTTAACGAATAAATAAATGCCGAATGGTATGTTTAATTAAATAATAGAGGAGAAAACCGAAAAAAATTTGTGACAAAACTATAGGCAGAGATAAAATCGGTTACGATTGGGTAATAGGTAATGTGACCAAAAAGCGGGTATGACCATGCACTGTGTCGGTGATAATACTACCGCCATGGGCTTTGACAATCTGCGCGACCAAAGATAGCCCGAGCCCTGAGCCTTTTTTCTCTTGTTGTAGCCGTACAAATGGACTGAAAATATCGGTGCGTTTGTCTTCAGGAATGCCTGTACCTTGGTCGATAACCGCAATACGCACCTGATGAAATTCTGGTAAGTGCACAATGTCAGATTTTTTACGTGAAAAAATAGACGATTTATTTTTTGGTTTGTTAGCCAGTTTGCTCGAAGTTGCCTCGCTATCTGCTGTGACCGTTGCTGTGTTGGTTGCGGCAGGTCTAGTTGTCGCTGACATCGTAGTATCAAAGGTGATGTCATCGCCGTTTGTAGGGTCACTGGTGTTATCTTTTATAGAGGCGGACAAAGCCACCTTATCTCTTTCAGCATCGGTATGTTTTTGAGTATCGGTATCTTTTGTACTCTCTTGGATGGTAGGTAGGGCATCAATTGCCAGTTGATTACCCACATCATCAATGGCATACAGCTGTACGCTCACAGGTGGGACGCCATGAAGATGGGCATTGTCGAGCAAATTACGCACAAGGTGAGTGAGAAGTTTGGCTTGCCCTTGGATGATAACGTGACCACCCGCAAATGTAGCTTGTGGGTAGTGCTGAATCTCGTTTTTAATTAACTCATATAAATCGACGTCTTCTACTTTTTCTATCGCATGACCGGCATCCATACGACTGACGAGTAAAATACTTTCCACCAAATCATTAAGACCCGTCAAATCACGGTTGATGGCATCGGCACGTTTTTGTACTTTATCTTGTATGGTTTTGTCAAACTGACTTGCCAGCATCGTCATCATTTCAACTTGTAGACGAATACGGGTAATCGGTGTGCGAATCTCATGTGAGGCATGCGCTAACAGCAATTTATTGGCATTCATCAAGGTTTCGATGCGTTCGGCGGTTTGGTTAAAACCACGTGCCAAAATAGTAATTTCATCGTTGCCTACAGGCGTGACACGGGCAGAGAAATCGCCATCACCCAATTGGGTAATTTGCCGACTTAGCTGATTGATACGCCATGTCATGGTGCGCGCAATCATCCATAACATGCCCGACATAATGAGCAGCAGTAGCAAAGTGCCTGTCAGTAAATTAATCGCTGGTGAAATCGCACGGCGGTTACTAAGTTTTGATTGGTATAACAGCACATAACCTGATTGGCTATTGACTTGAATTTCGGTCGGATGCTTTGGATCATCTCTAGGAAACAAGGATAAAAAAAATGGCGGGTTTGGCGGTAAGGTGGCAGGCAGCCCACGCATTATCATAATCGCTTCGCCACTTTTGCCATCGTATAGACCAAATTTGGCGTTCAGTGAATCGCTATAGATATTAAAACTACGACGTACTAGGGCAAGTAAATAACGGGTTTCGAGGTTCTTTTTTTGGTCTTGAGCGGTACGCAGCTCAACTAGTAGCGGGTCTAGCTGCTGGGTGACTTGGCTGGCAATAACTTGGTGGCGAGTATTGGCAGAGGTATCATGCACCAAATGGCTTAAAACTACCATTGCCCCAGCAAAAATGACCAATGCCAGCATAACGCTGGCAAATAACTTGCTAAATACACTATTAAATTTTATGCCGCTCAATCGCACACAGAATCCAGAAATCGTGGGTCATCACAGGCTATTATAATAGCTTTGCTAGCATAAATAACCAAGGATAATGACCTTTTGCGTGTTAAATTTGTCAAGCAATCTTACACTCTTACACTTGGTCAGTGGCAAACTGATAGCCGACACCACGCACTGTGATGATGCGTTTTGGCTGGCGAGGATTGTCTTCAATCAGCGCGCGCAGACGTGAAATATGCACATCAATGGCACGGTCGATGTTATCACTACTGTCATCGTTTGGCATCGCATGCCACAGCTGTTCACGGCTCAGTACTTTACCTGAGTGGGTAGCAAAGTAATGCAATAACTGAAACTGATGAGTAGTCAAACGCACCGGCTCATCATCAATCGTCACTTCATGGCTGTCTGGATAAACCTTTAAGCGACCAAATACTAAGTTATCTTCTTTTTGCTGGTGAAGCGGCAGGTCGTGACGGCGCATGACTGCACGGATACGCGCCAATAGTTCACGCGGTTCAAATGGTTTTGAGACATAATCATCCGCGCCCATCTCAAGACCCAACACACGGTCAGTGGTGTCACCCTTAGCAGTGAGCATGATAATCGCCGTTTGCGCCAGACGGCTATCTTTGTGCTGACGAATACGTTGACACACTTGCATGCCATCCATATCCGGCAACATCAAATCTAAAATCACCAAATCAATGGATTTGGCAGGGTTAAATAGCGTCTCTAACCCTTCTGTTGCGGTTGGGGCATGCTGAACCTCATAATAGTTCATGCCCAAATATTCGCTAATCAACTCGGCTAAATCTGGATCATCCTCAATCAATAGTACGGTTTTAGTACCACTATTATTATCTTCCATCACCAACTCCAAAAATTCTCTAAAATAAATCAGTTATTATTATTGCTTTTGCTCATCAAAGCCAGACTTCTATCATCAATCAAGAGATTATTATCATAAGCAAGAGATTATTATCATAAAGCAAGATACTATCAATATGATAGTGTCTTACACAGATTTATAAAACTTCTTAGCTGCCAATCATACAGCTATCAATCACACAGCTTAATTAATCCAATTAATGCATAGCCCAATTTAAAATTGTACTGGGCTACTCATTCTTAAGTTTCTTTACACTGTATAAAATTGTAATGAATTATTGCTTAAAGTGAGTCTTGGCGCTCTATTGCAAGGGTTTTCGCTTTCTTTTTAGCAAAAAAGCTAAAAAACCGCTGTTTGCCATCATCTAAATAGGTATAAATCACAGGCACCACAATCAAGGTCAATAAGGTTGAAGTAATCACCCCGCCAATAATGGCGTGTGCCATCGGTGCTTGCTGCTCCGACCCTTCACCAATGCCAAGTGCCAGCGGTATCATCCCCATCACCATGGCAGCGGTAGTCATCAAAATGGGGCGCAGGCGCGTTTGCCCTGCCAGCATAATAGCTTCATTACGGCTCAAACCGTTTGATAAAGATTCTTTAATAAAATCAATGAGCAAAATTGCATTTTTACACACCAATCCCATCAGCATGATAATGCCGATGATAGAAAATATATTAAGACTAGAGCCAAATAAAAATAACGCAAAGAACACCCCAATTAGCGATAACGGCAGCGATGCCATAATCGCCACAGGGTATAAAAAGCTATTAAACTGTGACCCTAACAACATATAAATAAACACGATTGCCAGTCCAAGTGCGGTTGTTGCGTAGCCAATGGATTCGGCCATGTCTTTATTAGAGCCTTGTACCGCAAAGCTGTAACCGGGTGGCAGTTTCATTTCGTTTTGGATTTTTGTGATATCCGCGCCGATATCACCTGCTGGTCTGCCGTCTGTGTTGGCTTGGACTACCACCTCACGAAACAGCGAACGGCGGTTGATTTGCGGTGCACCCAAGGTTTCACTAAAATTCGCCACTTGCGATAGCGGCACTAGTATCGGCTGACCATTTTGATCCATACGGCTTGATGACAAGTACATAGATTGTAGTTGCGAGATAGTCTGGCGGTTGTCGTCATTTAAGCGCACGTTGACATCGATATTGTTGCCGTTGTCATCTTTAAAGGTGCTCACATTATCACCGGCCAGCAGCGGTCGTAATGCTTGTCCGATTTGACCAATCGAAAGACCGGCATCATTTGCTGCTTCTCGGTTAATGGTGACATTGACCATTGATTTGGGCTGTTTAAGGGTGCTTTCCAAATCTACCAAGCCATTGACGTTTGAGAGTTTTTGCATAAACTCATTGGATAAGCGTTGCAGCTCATTTAAATCATTGCCTTTGATGGATATCATAATTGGCTTAAGACCACCGCTGACCGCCATGGCAGCGGCTGCCACTGAGGTAACTTTAATACCGCCTACCTGCTGCAATTGCTCACGCATGGCACGGTTTAAGGCATCTAATCCGCGCGTGCGCTCATCTTTAGGTACTAATGATACATTCACTTGTACCCGATTGTTACCGCTATAGGACATGGCATTAACCGTGGCATAAGTATTGGTAACTTCAGGAAAACTTTGTAATACCGCGTTGACTTGTGCTGCTTTTTGCTGGGTATAGTCAATATTGGCATTGACAGGCGTTTCAAATTTGACTTTGATTTCATTCATATCCGCTTGCGGAACAAACTCTTTGCCCACCAACCCCACGGCAAAAAACGCGGCAACCAGTGAGCCAATTGCAATCAGCACTGTTATCAAACGATGGCGTAGACTCCATGCAAGAATATGGCTGTATAGATTGGTCAACCGATCTAACAGGCGCTGAAAACCCGCTAATAGCCAAGCAATCGGTCGCTTGCGAAACGATACACGCTCATTGTGTCGGTCATGTTGGTGCGCGGCATCTGGGTCTGGCCAAATCGAAGACAACATCGGGTCAAGCGTGAAACTAACAAATAACGACAGCAACACAGCGGTGGAAACGGTCACACCAAACTGATAAAAAAAGCGTCCAATAATCCCGCCCATAAAAGCCACGGGTAAAAATACCGCCACAATCACCAGCGTCGTCGCTAGCACGGCAAGCCCGATTTCTTGGGTGCCATCAAGCGCCGCTTGGCGGTGATGTTTGCCCATACCCACATGGCGCACGATATTTTCCCGCACCACAATCGCATCATCAATCAATAGTCCGATACATAATGCCAGCGCCAGTAGGGTCATCATGTTGATGGAAAAACCAAACGTCCAAATCGCCGCTAAAGTACCGAGCAGTGAAATGGGCAGCGTCAATCCTGTAATAATGGTCGAGCGCCACGACCCTAAGAACAACCAAACAATAAACACCGCCAATATCGCCCCTTCAATCAAGGTGCGTACCACATTATTTAACGAGCCACGAATACTTTTTGAGCTATCAGCGACCACCGTCATGGTGACACCTGGGGGTAGGGTCGCTTGGATTTCTGCCAGACGCTGTTGGGTTTTATCAACCACATCAATCACATTGGCATCCGACATTTTTATAATGTCCATTGCCACCGCAGGTTGACCATTTTGTAGCGACGCTGACTCAGCCTCGGCTTGTCCATCAACGACTTGGGCAACTTGCGATAGGTACACAGGCACGATAGCACCCGTGCTTGAACGATTTTGGGCGACAATGATTTGGTTAAACTCATTGGGTGTTTTGACCAACCCGTTGACTTGAATCACCATTTCTTGGTTTTGATTATTGATAGTACCGACAGGTAATTCGACGTTCTCTGAGCGTAGCGCATTGCTAATTTGATTGACTGAGACTTTATAAGCATTCATTTGGGTGGGATTGAGTAGCACACGGATTTGACGCTGACGCCCCCCCAAAATATCGACCCGACCCACCCCTGTAACCGTTTGCAGCTGTTTTTTGACCGTGTTGTCTAAGTAAGTGGATAGTTCCCGAAGCGACATTTTTTCAGAGCGAAACGTGACGGACACCACAGGCGCATCGGCAGGATTGTACTGCGCAACGATAGGCGTGGTAACTTCATCCCGAAAGGTGGGGGTCACCAGTGCCAATTTATCACGCACGTTTTGCGCGGCAACATCGGACGAGATATTTAAATCAAACTGCACGATGACTTGTGACAAGCCTTGTTGGGTGACGGAGGTCACTTCTTTGACACCGGCGATGGTATTGACTTGGTCTTCAATTTTTTTGGTAATGTCGGTCTCGATGACTTCAGGCGAAGCACCACTATAAACGGTATTGACCACCACAAAAGGGAATTCAATATTAGGAAATTCCTCAACTTTCATGCGAAATGTTGCTAGTAGTCCAATGACCATCAGCGCGAGCATGATCATGGCGGCAAACACAGGATTGTTGATACTGACGCGGGTGAGCCACATAGCAAATTCCTAATACCAAAATTTTTAACAGTGAAATTTTTAACAATATAAAATGATTGAATGAAACACTATCAGTAAGCTATTTGAGCACGACTTTTTTACCCACATCATTGGCATTGAGATTTGCCACAATCACCGTGGTGTTAGCCTCGATGCCAGCAATCAAGTACTGACTGGTATCGTCAAGGTGTTTGAGTACCTTAATAGGCTGTTTGGTAATCACATTGTCTTTACTGACCACTAAAATCGTGCCTGTTTCTAAGGTTGGACTTGTGGCAGATGGGTCACTGGATTTATTGGCTGCGCCTTTTGATCCAGATTCGAGGGCTGTAGATTCTGGAGCTTTAGACTCCAGCATTACTGCTGACATCGGCACCAATACCCCAACTTGTGCAACCCCATAATTAAGCTTGCCTGTGGCATACATACCCGGTCGAAGTCCACGATTACGCTGAGAAGGCTTAACCGCGATATAAATCGTCAGCTGGCGAGTGGCGGCATCGACTTGGGGCGAAATGCGGCTAATTTGTCCGATGTACTGATTGGTTTGATTACTAATAGTAAAAGGCACTTGTTGACCAAGTTGTAGCTGTGTTTGTGCTTCGCTAGGGACATTGGCGGCAAACTCAAGTTTATTGGGGTCAATGATTTCCATCAAGGCTTGGTTTTGCGTGACTACCTGTCCGACATTGACGCTGCGGCTGCTGACAATCCCAGTGGTAGGCGCATAAATCGTGGTATCACCAAACATTTTTTGTGCACTACTTAATTGGGCTTGTTTGGCTTTGATGGATTCACGCTGCGCAATGCTGTCTGCCACACTACGCTCATACTCTATTTGTGAGACAAAGCCTTGCTCGAGCAAAATTTTGTTGCGCTCAGCAAGTTTATTGGCGACGATGGCTTGTGCTTGGGCAGCGGCAACATCGGCTTGCGCTTGAGCGAGTTGGTTTTTACTATCACTGATATCAAGTCGCACCAGTGGCTCACCTTTTGCTACCGTTTTACCCACATCGGCCAGTACTTGCTGCACTTGTGCATTCACGGTTGATTGTACCACTGTGTGGTCTGAAGGCTGCAGTGTCCCTGTCACGGTGACGCTCGGTTCAAATCGGTCTGCTTTGGCGGTGATGACATCGGCGGCTAATAGCTGAATCTCGTTATTGGCGATTTGCGTGGTGGCTGACGCGGTGGTAACTTGAGTGTTTTGGGTTGACAGCGGGCTTTTGCTATCGTTTTGCTGTTTTTGGCAACCGCTCAAACTAATAACAGCGCTAGCCACGGCTAGGCTTAATGGTAGAACTTTGGTGATAAACTTCGATGTTATCATGAATGAGACGTCCTCAGCGCAAACAATCAACTTAAAAAAATATAAAACGATGTAGAAATAGCCAGTGCAATAAACTTTTCTAAGCTTATCTCAAGATGTGTCACTATCTCATGGAATCCGTGTATATTAACATGGGTGTATGGGCAATCTACAAAACAGTCAATAGATCGAACCTGAATCATCATAGGATGTTAAAAATGAACGGTAAGTGCATCGATTTAAGCATACTTTGCAGCAAAAAAGTATGGTAGTATTTTAAAAATATCACCATATAGTTTGTTTGTAACTATACTGTATGAAATATTTGTTATATCTTATAAAAAATTATTTAGAATAGCTTTGTTTAATTGTCAAAAATTGTACCAGTTGCTTTTGAGGGTTGAGGCATCATTTGATAGTTGCCCCAACGCCTATAACTTAAAGTTTTGAGCAATCGCTATAGGACAATGGGTAGCAAAATCATAGCGAAACAACCATTAGGAAAATATTATGGATGCAAATTTTGAAGGCCTAAAAGTCATGATTATTGACGATTCAAAAACCATTCGTCGTACCGCAGAGACGTTACTTGCCAAAGCAGGCTGTGAAGTGACTACTGCCGTTGATGGCTTTGATGCGTTGGCAAAAATTGCGGATACCAACCCAGATTTGATTTTTGTCGATATCATGATGCCACGCCTCGACGGTTATCAGACTTGTTCACTAATCAAAAACAACGCAGATTTTGCTGCCACGCCCGTGATTATGCTGTCATCAAAAGATGGCTTGTTTGATAAAGCGCGGGGTCGTATCGTCGGCTCAGATGAGTACTTGACCAAACCATTTAGTAAAGAAGAGCTATTTGACGCCATTGAACGTCATCGTCCTGCGTCTTAATGCGCTGTGCTTCTTCATGCGCTAGGTTGAAGCTAAACAACATGCCATTGCTTGCAACTGTTGTTAACCCCTAAAGTCTGCAATCACTCGATATGACTGAAATATAAGCCCAGATTGCAACCTAGCTAGACGTAGATTTGGGATGCGTGTTTAGTTTAACCGTTGTGCTGTTGGGTTTTTATTCCCACCGAATACAAAACAGTAAAATATTAATGCAATCAATAATTAGGTAAAAGGGTAAGTGTATGGCCAAAATCTTAGTAGTTGATGATTCACCATCAGAAATGGCAAAATTTCGAGATATTTTGACTCGTCATCAGCACGAAGTCATTGAAGCGCATACAGGCGAGGATGGAATTCAAAAAGCCAATGAGTTTTTCCCAGATGTGATTTTGATGGATGTGGTCATGCCAGAGATGAACGGCTTCCAAGCAACCCGCAAACTTACCCGTGACCCAAAAACCAGTCATATCCCTGTCATCATCATCAGTACTAAAAATCAAGAAGCTGACCGCGTCTGGGGCAAGCGCCAAGGCGCACGGGATTATCTCAGTAAGCCGATTACAGAAGAAGCCTTAATCACTGTAATCTGCGCCGTGATGGAGTAGTTTTCGTGTCCTCAAACGGCTTTATCGAGCTTTTACGACTCGCTAACCGCGGTATCAAACGACAAAAAGGTACCCACTTTGACCAAAGAAATCAGTGGCTAGGGGTCGCGTTTTCGTTAGGTGGCCACCACTTGGTAGCCCCACTCGGTGATGTGGCTGAGGTACTATCTTTGCCTGCCTATACCTCAGTGCCTTTGTCAAAACCTTGGCTGCTAGGGATTGCCAATGTTCGGGGACGGTTATTACCGATTACCAATTTGTCGAACTTCTTAGGTTTACATCCATCAGGCTCAAATTACCAATCAGGCAATCAAAAGATTTTGGTGATTGATCAACCCAAGCTGTTTAGTGGCTTACAAGTTGATGAGGTATTGGGTATCCAAACCTTTAGTCGTGGGCAATATCAGCCTATCGAGATGCCGAACGATTCGCCGCTCGCGCAGTATACGCATGGTCGTTTTAGACAAAACGAGCAGATTTGGTATGTGTTTATGCCAAGCTTATTGGCGCAAGACACGCGTTATTTAGAAGCAGCGTTATAACCTAATTTTCTAACTCATTAAAACAATTGAGGGTTTACCATATCATGGATACTAAAACTTCGACCCTAAGTACCAATACCAACTCCCCTGTCGCGGTCGGGCCTGGCAAGAGTAATTATCGTTTGAATAGAGGGGACTCAATCAACTGGATTATTTGGGCAAGTATTTGTGGTGGTGTGGCTAGTTTGGCATTTATTTATCGACTCTACCAATTGATGATTTTGGTACGTCAACAGAATAGTGTTGCCCATAATTTTTTGACGATTTGGTTGCCCTCTATTTTGATTGTATTAGGCGTCATTGGGGCAATTTACTTTTTGACCCGCCAGATTAATGCTAAAACCTCTCGAGAGAAGGCAGAAGGTGAGCGTGAAACGCTGCGTCAGCGTCATGAGATGGAGGTTGAATCTGAACGTGCCCGCAGAATCCAAGAAGAAAACGAACGTAACCAAATGGCGATTTTGCGTTTGCTTGATGAGTTAGGTGACTTGGCGGAAGGTGACTTGACCGTGAACGCAACGGTATCAGAAGACTTTACAGGTGCGATTGCAGACTCGGTCAACTTTGCGATTGACCAATTGCGTCAACTGGTTTCTGCGATTAATGTCACCGCAGAGCGAGTCGCTCGCGCCTCTGACCAAACCCAGGCAACGGCAGTTGAACTAGCCCAAGCCTCTGAAAGCCAAGCGCAAGAGATTGCGGGAGCCTCTGCAGCGATTAATGAGATGGCGGTGTCTATTGACCAAGTATCTTCAAATGCCGCCGAATCTGCTGCGGTTGCGGACCGTTCGGTTGCGATTGCCTATAACGGGGCAGAAGTGGTACAACGTACCATCGATGGTATGAATACCATTCGTGACCAGATTCAAGAAACCTCAAAACGTATTAAGCGCCTCGGTGAATCATCGCAAGAGATTGGCGATATCGTTGGACTGATTAATGATATTGCCGACCAAACCAACATCCTGGCGTTGAATGCAGCGATTCAGGCATCGATGGCGGGTGAAGCAGGTCGTGGTTTTGCGGTTGTTGCTGACGAGGTACAGCGCCTAGCAGAACGTTCAGCCACAGCGACCAAACAGATTGAAACACTGGTTAAAACCATTCAGGCAGATACGAACGAAGCCGTGATGTCGATGGAATCAACCACGGCAGAAGTTGTACGCGGTGCGAAACTTGCAAAAGATGCGGGTGAGGCGCTTGAAGAAGTACAAACTGTATCGAACAACTTGGCATCATTGATTCAGAATATCTCAAATGCGGCGCGTCTGCAGGCAGCCTCAGCGGGTCATATTTCAAATACCATGAACATCATTCAAGATATTACCTCGCAAACCACATCAGGTACCATGGCAACCGCTCGTTCAATCGGTCAGCTTAATGAAATGGCGGTAGCGCTGCAAGAATCAGTATCGGGCTTTAAATTGCCAGATGATGCTTTAGCAAGCGCTTAATGGCTAATGTTTAATAGCCAATTAGGCTTAGTAATCAACATTTAGCTAAAAGTAAAGGGTGGTTTTAACCACCTTTCTTTTTATGCGTGTTAGCTCTTATGTGTGTTAGATCAGGCGTTGCACGCTGTGGTTTTAATCACTACCTTAAAGACGTTGGCAGGGATAAATTTTCGCTAATACCAACAATAAAATCGCAATGGCAGTTTTTTAGCAAAAATTTGGTAGATGCGCAGCAACCGATGCCTTTAGAGGCAGGTCAATACCAACTGGTTGCCCGCAACAATGTGTTAATTGATTTTCGGCAATTTGAGTAGCGCGATATCGTGCGTTATTTGATTGCAAAACGGTTGTCCTAGATTGGCTCAAAGCAGTGGCAAATATCGCAGCGCGTATGGGTGAACATTATAACTTATAAAAGGTATCAACCTGAGTTGACGCCAGACAGCGGGTAAGTTATTTTAAGTGATATAAGAAATTAATAAACGACTGCGTTACAGCTACCTTAAAATCGATAAAAATCGTCATCGTTTTTGACAGTCGTTGTCCTAGGAATATGGTATGAGTAAACAACGTAATTTGATCGCCTTAGACTGGTTGATGCCTGTTTTAAAAGACGTATTTGGTGAGCTTAACCAGTTGCTACAACGACATGACGCGCAGCCAGCGTGGCAGTTAATCGGTCAACATTTGCACCAAATCACCGGTGCGCTCGCGCTTGCCAACCAGCCCGCCTTATCAAAACTGGCGAAAACGCTTGATAAAACCACTATCGCCATTCAGCAAGAAACTTTATCCCCGCAGTATTTTAGTCAAATTAGCCATGCGGTGAGATTACTGCAATTTGACATTGAACAAGTACAAGCTAAACAGCAGATTCATACCGATTGGGTCAATGACCGAATCGCTTATTTTGAGCAGCTGCTTGGCATAGCATCAACTTATGAGCCCATCCAAGATGCTGCAAACAATACTTTATTATTTTTAAGCCAATTACCTACGCCAGACATCAAACACCCATGGGACAGTGCCCAAGCCGAAGAGTTACTCAAAGTCTGGCGTTATACCAGTTTGCAACTACTACAAAACGAGACCAACGATAGCAAACATTTAGATGCGCTGAGCAAAGTTGCTGGCTATTTATCCCAGGCTTCCATCAATCCTGCTTGGCGTCAATTTTGGCAGTTGGTAGCGGTGTGGTGCAATAACTTAACCATCAATGAGCAGCCTGCGCCAACCGCTTATGCTTCGCTGTTAAACAGTCTGTCATTGCTGCTGACGCATGATTTGACTCTCACCCCTGATATTACCGTGTCGCGTCTGGCAGTTGATGTGTTGTTAGCGCTCAATGCGTTAACCCATAAATCACATGACGCTAAAGCCCTGCTATCAAGCTTGGATATCAATAGTAGTGACACGCTTGATAATCTATTTAGTCAAGTATTAGAAAAACTTGAAAAAATTATTTATCAAGTGCATGAGCCGCTCACCATTTTGCCGATGCTTGAATCGGTCAAAAACAGTTTGGCAAATCGCGGTTGGGTATTTTATGAAAACCAAATGGCGCAAATTATCGATGACGTGCGCTTGATGACGCAAGATACTTTTATGGCGTCATCACTCAGTTGGCAGGTAGAACGCCAGCTGCAAGATGTTCATAGCCAGTTGTTGTCAACGGTTGAAATCCTTGATAGCCAAATTGGCTTAAAGCATTTTGCCTATGCCAGCAATCCGCAAAATGAAGCGGTGCGCCAAACGCGCGTGCATGTTGAACATATCAAACAGTCGTTTAATCAATATATCCAAACCCGTGATTTAAATAAATTAACTGTCAATGACGAATTGATTGCCACTATTCAAGTTTTTGGGGCATTAGGATTAACACGTCCCAAAGAATTGGTCGAGCAAATTCGCTTATTATTTAGCCGTATGCATAAAAATTCGGTACAGGTATTAAGCGCGGAAGCCAGTGATGCCATCGCCGACATGCTTGCCCGCTTTGAGCTATTTTTGGATTATTTATCCAATCAGTCTGTTAATGAAGAATTTTTGGATCAAACCCAAACTCAGCTCAACCGCGCTAATTTATTGCTTAATCGCTTAATCGAAACACCACTAACCGCCGCTGAAGTGGTAGCACCCACCAAGCACTTTAGCAAAGATACGGTGATTTACGATGATGAAGGCGAACGTATTGCCAGTGATATTGAATCACTATCACAAGGGGTAGCTACTGCTGGAGAAGCGTCTATCACACAAATGGCTGTCACGCAAACGCCTATGACGCAAACGACTGGCGTGCAAGAATCGCAAGCGCTGGCGGCTGCGAGGCAAGCCCTCAAAGCTGATGATTACAGTATGGATGAAGATATCCGAGATATTTTCATTGAAGAGGCGCAAGAAGTCCTTGCTGAGTTGGGTGAGCAAATTCCCGTATGGGAAGTGGACACTCGTGAATTAGTCGCGCTCAAAGATATCCGCCGAGGTTTTCATACTTTAAAAGGCTCAGGTCGTATGGTGGGCGCTCATCAAATTGGTGAGATGTGCTGGGCAGTAGAAAACATGCTCAACCGTGTGCTAGATGGTACTTTAGCGGTTAGTGATGCATTAGTGGGCTTTATCAAAGATACCCATCGCAAACTGCCGATATTGGTTGAAGATTTTCAGCAGCAGCGGGCGCCAAGTATCGACCCTGCGGTTACCGTGTTGCAAGCGACTAATCTATTACAGCAGCAGCCGATTAACACAGGTCTGCCAGAAACCAATGGCTTAGATAGCCTTGTACCAGTCAGTACTAATCTAGCTGAAGACAGTGATAATATTAATATGGCTCAAGGCAATGAAGTTGCCAGCGACACTGCGCCACCAACCACAGGGGATATTCATGCCTTACCTGAGGTGGTGGCTCGCGAATATGAGCAGCTAACGACGGTCACAGATGCGGTCAGCGATGCCGATATTCAAGAAATTTATATCGAAGAAGCTAATGAAGTGATTGAGACGATTGCCCCGCTTAACGCAGCTTGGCAAGCCAAGCCCGATGATTTTGATACCTTAAAAGAAATCCGCCGAGGGTTTCATACCTTAAAAGGCTCAGGTCGCATGGTTGGCGCCAATCAGCTAGGGGAGCTTGCTTGGTCGATTGAAAACATGCTCAATCGCGTGCTTGATCATACCATAGCGGTTGATGAGGGGGTTTCACACCTAGTTGCTGATGTCATTGACGCATTTGCTGGACTCATCACGATTTTTGCCCAAAATCGTACAGACTATCCCGCAGTGATTCAATTGTGGCAAGCTGTCGCTAATAGCTATGCCAAAAAACATGGCGACAGCTTTAGCTACCCTCAAGTCTTGTCCGCCTTTATGGGGCAGGGGGCCGCCTCGCCGAGTGCGTCACACACAGATGCGGCACTCTCGTCTGGTCACGCCACCGCACAAACGCAAGCGCTACAGGATGTCAGTGGCATTAGTGACATCAGTAGTGAAATGGATGTCGCTGATGACGTATTTATTGAAGAAGCAGACGAGTTATTGGTCAATATTGATAACTTTATCACCCACCATTTGGGTGAGCCTGCAACGCATGTGCCTGATGCCATATTACGCGCATTCCATACCTTGCGTGGTGGGGCAGCCCTGATTGAACTTAACAATGTCTATCACTTAAGCGCAGCGGTAGAAAAAGTATTGGGCGACTTATTACATAATGAAATGCCGCTCACGGCTAGCCAGTTATTGACCCTGCAAGAGGCCAAAGATCTGCTACAAACCTACATTGATGACCATAAAATCCATCATGATTTGACGGTGGTAGAAGATAACACTGACATTGTTGCTGACTTGATTGAGCGTCTAACAGATGCCAATGCCGAATCTTATGAAAGCACAAAACTGACTGTCAAAGACTTGATAGCGCTTGGGATTGATGACTTACTCGATGCTGATCAGCAAGCACAGGCTAGGTTTGCTGGTGAGAGCGAACAAGTTATTGCCTATGCCGAGCAGCTTGAACAGCAAGCGTCAAGGCTTGCGCAAGCGACTGAAGGTTTGAGCTATTTTATCATTCCAAGTACCTTACAGTTTGCCTATAAAAAACTCGCTGATTATCCGCAATTTGCCAAAAACGAAGACATTTATGATGGCTTAATGGGCTTACACAATCAGCTCATCAATATGTTTGACGCCATTGCAGCAGGACTGCGCGTCAATATCAATGAAGAGGCGATTGAAACTTTAAGAAAATTATTGGCAAAAAGTCAGTACCAAGCCGAGATGGATGCTATCGAGTACCAGACAGTTGCTACAGACGATGAACTGTTGCAGATTTTCTTAGATGAAGTGCAAACCATTCAGCCCGATGTGCAAAATTACTACAACCAATGGCTCAATAACCTTAGCAATTTAGAGGTGGTCAAAGAACTAGCTAATTATATGCACATCTTAAAAGGGGGTGCAGAGCTAATCGGGGTATCGAGTATCGTCGAGATGGCGCTACGTGGTGAGCAAGTGTATGACGCCATTGACAAAGGTATTTTACCTAGTGATACCGATACTGCTTCATTGCTACAAAAACTGCATGAAACCATTGCCTCACAGCTCAAGCAAGTTCGACAATTTAGTCGCTCTTTTGAAGCCACAGACTTTGCCCAGCAAATTGATGAGGTCATCGCCGGCACAGTACAAAGTCGAGACTTGGTATTTGCGGTGCCACTGATTGTTGAAGCCAATCCTGAAGAGTCGATAGAGCAAAAACAACCTGCCAAAGAGGGTGATAGCGCACTTGCGAAAAATGACCCACTCTACATCGAAGAAATTATTAATAACTTTGAAGAGCGTCGTTTAGAGACTTGGAAAGGTCAAGAGCCTGATGAAGATATCTTAAAAGTGTATCTTGAAGAAGCCAAAGAGCTGATTGATAGCAGCAGCCAGCATTTACAAGAGTTCCGTAGTAATAACAGTGATCTTGCAGCATTACAAGCCTTGCAACGTGAATTGCACACCATCAAAGGTGGCGCAAGAATGGTCGGTGCAGAAGGGATTGCTACATTAGCGCACGAAATGGAAACCATCTACGAAGAGCTAGGCAGCCGCCGCAAACCTGCGACTCGGATGATTGGTAACCTATTGGCGGTGTGTCATGACTGGTTAGCAAGTGCGATTTATGTCTTAGAAAATAAATTTAACCCACAAACGCCGGCAGCGTTGGTTGCAGCACTGCAACAATTCTCGCGAAAACCTGATAGCTTAAAAGAAATCCCCAATGCTAACCTCGCCAGCCAAATTGAACAGATTGATATCTATCGCAGTAGTCTGGGGCAAGACACGTTAGAAGTCAAACAGCGCGACCTAAGCGTCATGCCGCTGATGACGGGTAACTTTGAATCTGAGCAAGATCAATCGAACCTTCATGCTGAGATGCTTAGGATTTCTGCAAGTACCATGGAGCGCATGATCAACCTATCGGGTGAGTCCGCGATCAACCGCTCACGAATCGAGATGGGTATATCGAGTCTATCGAACAATATCGAAGAGATGGGTGCAACCGTCCAGCGTCTAGCAGATCAGCTACGCCGTATGGAAACCGAGCTTGAGATTCAAATCTTGTCACAAATTGGTGATGAACATGCGTTAGAAAGTGACTTTGACCCGTTAGAGATGGACCAATATTCAGCGCTCAACCAACTGTCAAAATCGCTCTCGGAGTCGGCATCGGACTTGTTAGACATCAAAACTACCATGCTCGATAAAACCCGTGAAACCGAAAACTTGCTACTGCAATTATCACGTACTCAGACTGATTTGCAAGAAGGGTTGATGGACTCACGTACTGTGCCATTCTCGCGTATCACGCCACGTCTGCAACGGGTCGTCCGCCAAACAGCCACTGAGCTTGGCAAATCTGTTGAACTACGAATTCTAAATGATGAAGGTGAAATTGACCGTAATATCCTTGAGCGTATTACCTCACCGCTTGAGCATATGCTACGTAACGCCGTTGACCATGGTATCGAAAAATCGCAAGAACGTATTGAAAGTGGTAAATCAAGAACAGGCTTAATCACGCTTGAAGTGCTGCTTGAAGGTGGTGAAATCGTTATCAACTTAATCGATGATGGGCGCGGTATTAATGTGAATGCGGTACGCCAAAAAGCGATTGAGCAAGGCTTGATTTCTGCCAAAGATACCAGTCTAAAAACACTTGATATCATGCAATATATCTTTACTGCGGGTCTGTCCACCGCCAAATCCGTATCACAAATTTCAGGCCGTGGTGTCGGTATGGATGTGGTACAAAGTGAGGTCAAACAGCTGGGTGGTGTAGTCACCGTCGATTCTGAAAGTGGCAGAGGCTCACGCTTTACCATGCGTTTACCATTGACGGTTGCGGTGTCTGATGCCTTGATGGTTAGGGCAGGCGATAAATACTTTGCTGTACCATTGGTGCAAATTGAACGTGTGATGCGGGTCAATATCGATGCAATTGCTAATTTTTATACCAGGAATGCTGATAGTATCAATATCGATGGACAAGCCTATCGTCTGCGCTATCTCAATCAGATTTTGTACGGCAGCGACCCAGTGGATGCACTAGCGCACCAGTCAAGCAGTGTGCCGGTGATTATTATTCGTACTGACTTAGGTCAGCGTATGGCGCTGCAAGTGGATATGATTGCAGGCTCTCGTATCGAAGTGGTCGTTAAACCGCTTGGTCGTCAGCTCTCGCATATTGATGGCATTTCGGCTGCTACCATCATGGGTGATGGTTCGGTCATGCTGATTCTTGACTTGGTGGCATTGATGCGTAATGTCAGCAACATTACCAAAGTCGAGCTGCAAAAAGCCAATAAAGCGGCCAAACGAGCGCACAAACCGCTGGTATTAATTGTGGATGACTCAGTAACCGTGCGCAAAGTCACCTCGCGCTTACTAGAACGTCACGGCTATGATGCCCAAGTGGCAACAGATGGTATTGATGCACTAGAAAAACTGCAAGAAATGCTACCTGAAGTCATTGTATTGGATATTGAGATGCCACGTATGGACGGCTTTGAAGTCGCCAACCATATTCGCCATAATTCACGGCTCCAGCATATTCCTATTGTCATGATTACATCGCGTACCGGTGAAAAACACCGTGAACGCGCGTTTGATATCGGGGTGAATGAATACATGGGTAAACCATTCCAAGAACAAATGCTGTTAGACACGTTAGCGCGCTTTACCCAACAAGCAAAAACTGACTAAGCCGACTGGCCAGGTAAAGGATACAATCATTCATGCTGTCAAAGTACCCACCGCTGCGATTTTTTATCGTTGCTGAGGAAAATCAGCAACGGCTCGCCTTTAGCGATACCATTCGTTCTTGGGGATTTGAAATCGTGGAATGCTTGGCAGCGTCACAGTTGTTCGAAAAACATTTTCAGCAAAAAGTTGATGTGTGGCTAATCGATACCCCAGACGATTACGCAGTCATTCAAAATGTTGAAAAACAACAGAATGTCAATTTGACTAAGATTGTGCTACTGGGCTTTGTCACTGCGCCTTATATCAATGAAAGTCTGTTATATGCCAAATGGCAACGCCAACTCAAGCGAAAAATTGCCAACATGCTAGAACGTAGCGATTTGTTAGAGCCCTATGATGCTGCCAAGAGCGAAATCAAACCGTGGAAATATGTGGTGTTGCTCGCAGCCTCGATGGGCGGACCACTGGCGATTAAGGAATTTTTAGATAATTTGCCCGAAGATTTGCCAGTGGCGCTGTTACTAGCGCAGCACTTTAACCAAAATACGCTAAACACCTTGCCAAGAATTTTAAATCGTCACAATGAGTGGCGCTGTGACATAGTGACCAATACCCAGCAATTATTGACAGGACGTTGTTTGATTTTACCGATTGAACACAGCGTGGTGTGTGATTCCAATGGACGGGTGATTTTGCAGCGTAAACCTTGGCAAGGCAGTTACAAACCGCCAATCAGTGACGTCATGCGTAACTGCAGTGAAGCGTTTGGCAATAATTTAATCACTATTGTGTTCTCTGGTATGGGCAATGATGGCAGTGATGTGGCAGCGACGGTCAAAAAAAATGGCAGCATTATTTGGGCGCAATCCCCTGACAGTAGCACCTGCGCGAGCCAGCCACAAAGCATGATTGAAAGCAACCAAGTCACTTTTGTTGGCACCCCTAAGCAGTTAGCTCAGCAGCTAATCGCCTTGTGTGGTTAATACGGCAGGCTAGCAGCGACCCCTAAATTTCTTATTAATCAGTAAATGAGCAGGCTATGGCAAACGATTTAAACCGTTATTTTAAGCAAGATGAGGATGTAGGCGTCCTAAGTATCACCACAGGTCAATTAACCATTGCTCGAATTCCTTCTAGCAGTTCGCCTGACTGGATTGTGCCGCAAGCTTTGATTTTGAGCATTGATAACTATGATGAGCGCATTTGGAATTATATTTGGCGCGGTCAAGAAGTGTCAGTGTATCACTTGTTGGCAAAAGATGATAAGCCCACCCACTTAGTGGTGTTAGAAAGCGTCACCGATATCCATCGGATTGCCTTGCAGATTCATGGCGAAGTGACTTTTCATTCTGTGCGTATTGCCGATCTCAAAGACGCTGATGACGCCACTTACCAAGCTGGATTAGCGACTCACTACCCTGACTTATTAGCCGCCTTAAACGCGCCAAATGATGAGGTCGTCGAGCGCTCGCGCGCACCGAATTTGGCAGACTACAGCTTACAGCAGGACTATATTTTTCAGCCAGTCATGTTGGCAGGTGAGCTATGTGTGGTGCCAGATTTGGACAAGCTCTCGCATTTCTTGGTGGATTTAGATAGTTAGACACATTCCGCCTTTGTGCTATTTTGCCAACAGTCTGTTACTTTTATTTTGCCCAAAGATTGCTAGAATAACCCAAAACAAATCATGATAAGGTAAAATTCATTATGGCATTATTTCCTGCAAATGAAGCGCCACAGCCGATTGCCCCACACGGTATCAATAAATGGTCGCTATCGTCACGTATTTTCCATTGGATTAGTGTGGTATTGTTGATTGCGACTTGGGCAATGATTGAGCTTAATGAAGATGCAACTGACTTTACCTATTTTGATTTGCATAAAGCGTTTGGACTCAGTGTGTTATTTTGGACAGTAGGTCGTATTATCAACCGTTTTGTCACCAAAGCCCCCGCCGATGTGCCGATGCCAAAATGGCAAAATAAACTATCGCATTTAACCCATTTGGCACTGTACTTGATTTTGCTTGCCATGCCTTTGGCGGGCTGGTTTTCTGTTATGTTTGATGGGGAAGGGGTGAGTATGTTTGGGCTATTTGATATCCCAGCCTTTGTCAGTGAAAACAGTGATTGGTCAGGCACGTTAGAAAAAATTCATAAAAATCTGTTGTGGACCTTGTTGCTGGTGTTCACAGCCTTGCATATCATCGGCGCGCTGTATCACCAATTTATCCAAAAAGACCATTTAATTCGCCGTATGCGCTAAGTTAGCCCATAGTATAAAAAAGCCCATGTCATCATGGGCTTTTTAGTCAAAATTTTTTAAATGCAACCTAGATTACTTAAATTAAAAGTAATTTAAATTAAACGTAACCTAGATTAAGCGCAACATGAATTATTGGCGTGTACTATCAGGCAAGCTGATATTCATCTCCAACACTTCCATATTCGCTTCATTGTGATGCTGAATATTGACGTCATCAATGTTAACACCTGACACGTAGGTATTGACCACTGCCAAAATCTCACGTTTCATTTTTTCGATACGCTCTGGGGTTAACCGATTGTGCAAGCGGTTTTCGCTAGCAACGATGACCTTTAGGCGCTCTGCGGCAGTATTGGCACTGTTTGACTTTTGCTCACCGCCAAATAAATTACTCCAAAATCCCATAGCCTAACCTCCAAACCAGCGTTGTAGGAAGCTTTTCTTCTTCACCTCGATATGGCGATAGGGACGTTCTTCCCCCAAGAAACGAGCGACCATGTCATCATAAGTTTGACCGGCTTTTGAAGTTTGATCTAGCACCACAGGCACACCTTGGTTTGATGCCTCAAGTACGCTATTGCTTTCAGGAATCACGCCAAGTAGCGGCACTTTTAGGATATCATTAGAGATGCTGTTGATATCCATCATCTCGCCGCGCTCTGCACGTTCAGCGTTGTAACGGTTGATGACCAGGTGCTCACGTACGACGCCTGTACCTTCTTCAACTTTTTTAGTACGGCTTTGCAAAATACCGATGATACGGTCTGAGTCACGCACCGATGAGATTTCTGGGTTGGTCACGATGATGGCTTCATCGGCATGGTACATAGCTAGCTGGGCACCGCGCTCGATACCAGCGGGCGAGTCACACACGATGTAGTCAAATTGTTTGGCTAACTCATTAATGACTTCGGCGACTCCTTCATCTGTCAAGGCGTCTTTGTCGCGGGTTTGGCTGGCAGGTAAGATAAACAAATTATTGAGCTGTTTGTCTTTTACCAAAGCTTGTGACAGGCGCGCGTTCCCTGAGATAACATCAACAAAGTCATACACGATGCGGTTTTCGCAGCCCATAATGAGGTCAAGATTTCTAAGACCCACGTCAAAGTCAATCACCACAGTTTTAAAGCCGCGAAGGGCTAGACCTGTAGCGAAAGAGGCGCTAGTGGTGGTTTTGCCTACCCCGCCTTTTCCTGAAGTTACAACAACGATTTTTGCCACTTTGGCATACTCCTATTCATAGCACGGTGTCAGTGAGGCTGTATTGGTTAATCATCAAGCCATACACACATTCACGCTAAACTGGTTTGAAAAATATGGATATAAATTAACGTAAATCGTTAAAAGTTAAGGCTTAAATTTTAGTTAGCCCAAATTTGGTTAATTGGACTAGTTTAGCATAAAAAACTTTTCGAAGTTAATCGAGAGATTGGCGATTTTTGCATAGATTATGGTATAGGGTTGTTTGGGTGATTATCATTCCATCAATTCAAACACCAAGCCTTGTCCATCCAAGTAGCTGACTTGTACCGCTTTATCCAAATACTCAATGGGAATATTTTCTTTTAGGCAATAAGTGCCCGCAACTGACACCAGTGACGGGTTAAAACGTAAACAGAATATTTTGGCGTTGGTGTCGCCCGTCGCCCCTGCGACCAATCGCCCTTCGGCTTTGCCATACACGTGTAAGCTATAATCGGTAATCGCTTCCGCGCCTGCATTGATGCCTTTGGTCAAAATCACGTCACCGCCTACATGGTTGATACTTTGACCGGAGCGCAGCATTTGAGTATGCACCAAATCGCCTTCAGGCTGCGATTGGTGATGCGGTGAGGCGACAAATTTTTCAGGTGCAGCTGCGGTCTCATTGGCTGCGATATCATTAGCGGTTTGATTTTGTCGTTTGGTCGCTTGACTGTCGGATGCGGGTGATTGGGTAGGGGGCTGCGCCACGTGTTGAGACGATGGGGTATTGACTGTGCTGTTTGATTTTCGCTCACCACCCATCGCCAAATTTTTTGGCGATTTGCCGTCAATGCGCTGCCCATCTGCTGGAAAAATGGCAATGCGAAGCTCATTGGCTTGGGCGTCATTGGCGCCTGTGACCAACCCAATCGGCTGTAACCCTAGTGCCCATAAGCCGCCCCAAAGCTGCGCTAAATTTAACGGGTGATGACAGCTGACAATCACCGGTAAGTTGGACTGGCGTTGACGACCTAGCTTTTGTGCAATCTTTGTCAAAATTACTTTGATATCATTGCCTTCAATATTTAGGCGGGTAAAGTTGAGGAGTCTGCCCGTAAGTTTCACGCTAGTGGCTACAGGGTCGGTGGGTAATGGGTTGGCTAGCTGCTGACTTTGCGGTGCATCCTGCTCGGATACGTTAAGGCTTTGTAAGTTTTGTGATGAACTATCTTGGGTCAAGTCAAGGGCAGCGGGCTGTGTCATGAAAAACCTTTTTATAATAACTTTTTATACATCAAAATCGATTCATACCGCATATTAGCAAGTATTATTTAAAACAACAACCATTCACCGCGCTATTTATTGTTTGGCAACCAAAGCCGTAATAGGGCGATAAAAAAAGGATTGCACAGCCGTTAGCTGCCAGCCAAATTGGTGGATTGAATCAGCGTATTTGGTGCTTCCATTGTTGAATGCGAACTTGGTTAGCAAGTGACGTCAAACTATCATCAATAATTTCGCTAACTAATTTTTCTAGCGCAGGGCTAGTGACGTCAATTTGTACCAAGCTTTTGGCGATTTCTTCATACATCAGCGTGAGCGTTTGCGGTTTGGTAAGGTTGGTAGTCAAGCTTAATGTCAGATTTTCCCCAATGTGTTGCCCGATGCTGTGCATTTGGTTTTCTATCAGACTACCGGCAATCGGTATCAATCGTAAGATGCGATGCAGCTCGGGCGTATCGGTCAGCGCTTGCTGAATGGCGATGCCTACTTGTTCTGCCAAAGGTTTGGCAAAGATGGCAGGGTGGGCGGGCGTGGATTGTAATAACGGTGTGACTTCTTGCTGCAGCACTTCGACAATGACCTTTTGTATGTCATCCCGATGCTTGTCGATGATGTTTTTGACCAAATGCCCATCGGTGTTGCTTATTTCGGTGCGGATATTGTCAATCGCGGTTAAAATCACCCGATCAGAAATCTCTTCCATAATCATTTGGTAATAAAATTTGATTGTCGCAAGCCAACTGGCGGGCAAAACTTTGTAGCCCAGTTCATGCAGACGATAACCAATCACGCCAACGCGCAGCAGTCGTAATGCGCGCAGCTGCGGTGCACAGCCCAACACCTCATACCAATGCACGAATGGAAAGAAAAACCAGCGGTAATAGCGTTTTTGGGCGATGGCAATCAACCAGCGAACCAAAAGCTCGGCTATCAAAAAGATGGTAAATAGACCCCCTGTCACTTTGAGCGGCTCGTGCCATCCTTGCTGATAACTGATGATACTGTCAAAAAACCCTAGCCAATTTGCTATTTTTACCATAAAGCTACTTAGCATCAAAGCGTCAAACCCCATCAGCAGCAAGTCCAACACGATGGCAACCATCATGATGGTATCGTAGGCTAACTGCCAACGACTGGGTTTGGCAGGGTGGGCAGCGAGCGGTTGGCTAATATTCGAGCTTGGCATTGGATTGGGCTTTGGGTCTAAATTAGCAGTTGGCATAAAAAAGTGCTCAAAATGGGGTCAATACCGCAAAAAATGTGAATTAGGACAAATTAGGTAAGTCATACCTTGCATGACTCGCCTTAGATTTTAATTAGCAATATAACTAGTGAGATCGCTAGGGATGACGGATAAAATCATCGAGCATGGCTTGGATACGTTGGTCTTTTTGCTGCCACAAACCATCAAGCCAACGGTACATATCTATTTTGGTTTGTTCATCCTGCTGGTATTTGCCATCCATGAGGCGCTGTAGCAAATCATCTGGTAATGCAATTTTTTGAATATCCACCCCGATGCGTTTGATATTACCTTTCCATAAATCCTGATAGGTAGGAACACCGTCAGGATACACAATCGTCATGTCGAGCACCGCGTCTAGATCATCACCCAACGCACCCAATGCAAGTGCAATGCCGCCCGCTTTGGGTTTTAGCAAATGTTGATACGGCGATTGTTGAAAGTCATGTTTTTTTTGGGTAAACCGCGTGCCTTCGATAAAGTTAAGTAGGGTAAAAGGTTTGTCGAGTAAGTTTTGACAAGCGCGTTTGGCTTCGATGATATCGCGGTCTTCTAGCGCTGGATTTTTAGCAATCGCTGTTTTCGAGTAGCGTTTCATCATCGGAAAGTCTAAAAAATAAAAGGCTTGTCCCACAATGGGGATATACAGTAGCTCGTATTTGGCAAAAAACCGCGTTAATGGCAGTCGGTTTTCACTGATATATTGAATGACAGTGGTGTCGACCCACGATTGGTGATTGCTCAGCAAAATATATTTGCCATTGACCGACAAGTCATCAGGCAGGTTGACGCGAAAATCAATATCGGGCAGGATATTTTCAATCAAGCGATTGTTGGTATTGATCCAGTGATTGGCTATTTTTAACACGGATTTATCGGCCAATGTATGACCCGTCAATGTTTTTACCGCGCCCATCGCCCAAAGCGGTAGACTAAACAGCACTGAATTGCCGGTAATAGTGCCTGCCGCCACCGCTAAGCTGGCGTTTTGCGCCAAGGGTGGTGACTTTTTACGCAGTTTGTTTAAGGTATTTTTGAGCAATGAGGGTCTATGATTATTTGTCATATCTGGCTTCCACAACGCTTGTTTGGATGAAATATAAGAAAAAAATACTTAGCTTCATTCACTTAGTTTCATTCACTTAGCTTCATTAATTGTAAAAATAAGTGTTAGTTTAGCAAACGTCAAAAATGTTCACTAATAAATTTTTTATACCTTAGCACGCACAAATCTTGTGGGGTTTTTGATTGTATGCCACCCAGCCTGCGAAGTTGACTGACAAAAATTTTTGTTAAAAATTAATGGGTTATTTAATAAACTTTGAGTCAAAGATTAGTTATCTATCATGGGTTTGAAAAATCACAGGCTATTTAATATATAAAAATAAATAATATAAATAATGGAATAGTTGAAAATACTTTGTAACAAATTATGCCATCCTACAACATCCTTAAGACAAATCATTACATATAAAGAAAAAGTTTATTGCATAATGAGCTCAATCACAAAGCAACTGAGTGTTGTCAGGTTTATCTGGCAAATGAGATAAAAACAACAAGTTGGTGCGTGACAATTATAACTAAGTAATTATAACTAAGTAATTATAACTAGAGGAATTCAAAGGAGATTACTCATGCGTACTAAATTATTAGCAGCTACTTTAGCATCAGGTGTTATCTTAACAGGTTGTGCAACAACGCCAACTGGTACGACAACAACAGGCATTACCGACAATAAAGCGCTTATTGGTGGTCTATTAGGGGCAGCCGCAGGTGCGGGTGTCTCAAAGGCAACGGGCGGTGAAAGAACCGGTCGTGATGCGGCAATCGGTGGCGTACTAGGTGCGGGCGTGGGTTACTACATGCAGCAACAAGAAGCTAAACTTCGTGCAGAAACCGCAGGTTCTGGCGTGACGGTAACGCGTGACCCAGTGACTAATAACATTAACTTGTCTATCCCAGAAGCGATAACTTTCCGCGTTGGTGATTCTACTATTCTACCTAACTTCTATAATACGTTAGACAAAGTAGCTACCACACTACGTGACTATAACCAAACTAACATTCAAGTAAATGGTTATGCCTCAGTGGAAGGTGATGCAAATAGAAACCAAGCGTTATCACAACGCCGTGCATCAGCAGTCGCTAATTACTTAGTCAATCGTGGCATCTCTGGTAACCGTATCAGCGCTATTGGTCGCGGTGCGACAACACAATTTGGCTCAAGCTATGAACCAAACCGCCGTGTAGAGATGACTATTCTTGCACCCCAGTCAGTTAACTAATCAGTCGGTTAACTAATTAAGTCAAGCTAGATGATATGTTCATCAGTGAATTGATAAAAAAAGCACCTTTTATAAGGTGCTTTTTTGGTTCAAAAAATGAAAAAAGGACTATATCGACGTTATAAAATACTCACCACAATATTATTGCCATGGTCTAAGGCGTCATTATAAAACGCCAATAACTCATTATATGAAGCCAGCAATTCTTTATCCAAGTGTTCCTTTTTGTCTTGCCAAATATTGGGTGGAAAAATAGCCTGCTCACGTAGTGACTTCATCGAGACTTTTTCTAAGCGTTTTTTAAAGTTAATTTGTTCTAGTGCATCGACGATTTCGACAATATGTGCCCACGGGGTAAAAGCAATGAAATCGGCGTCTTCACTGTCACTAAAGGTTTCCACACCCACCACAAACTCACTAACAGGCTCATCAGGTACAGGTTGGGTGGCACTGTGTTTAGTTAACACAAAATGGATAATGTCCCACAGTTTGCCCAAATCTACCAATTGCGCTTGAGGCTGCTCACTCATACTTTCAAGTAACGCCGTTCGCGCTGTATCAGTGGCATTTTGCAGTTGCTCGAGCAGGGCGTTATCGACCATCAAATATTGTGCGATCATACAATTTCCTAGTTATAAAGTAGCGAGATATTAGCGTAGTGGGATATGACAGTCCTATCACTTTATGTTAAAACGAGGATAGTATACCTCATACAGCAAGCGATTTTGACGATGTATTCACTTGAATTGACCGACTCATTTAGCTGACTTATTGGACTGATTTATTTAGCAGACTTATTTAACCGATTAGACCCGCTGACATATTGATTAATGAGGCTAAAATTGCGGTATTAAAGAAAAATGATAACACACAATGGATGGTACCGATGATCCGACTTTGCTGGGTGTTGAAGGCGACATCCGCTGTTTGACCAGATGTACCAATGATGTAGGAAAAATATAAAAAATCCCAGTAGGCAGGGTCATCATCGTTAGGAAAATCTAGCATTTCTGCGTTTTTTTCTTCTTTAAGCAAGAAATACTCGTGGGTGTAATGAATAGCAAACATGGTATGAATAAACAGCCAGGCCGTCAAAATCGTCATGGCGGTGAGCGCGATATGAAACAGCATCAAAGCGCCTTTGGCGTCCTTGCTCGCGCCCAACTCTACGACAATCGCTAGCATACTGACAATGGCTGTGACAAAAACCAAAATCAGCATTAACATCGTGCCTTCGTCTTCAGCATGGGCTTTATCCAAAATTGCATTTTGATCGGCTTTATACATCATCCGAAAAATAGCCAGTAAATACACCCAAAGTCCGATATTCCAAGCCAGCAAAAATTGCGTCACAAACTTCAATTTATCATAGGCTACCGCCAACGTCCAATCTTTGGGCAATAGGCCAACCAGCGTCGATAACCCAAAATACACCACCACCATGGTGGCAAACCCTAACAGTAGACGAGGGCGGCTTTGAAAAAAACGATAGATGTAACCGATCATGGCTGTTTTCTCATAGCGGTTTCCTTACGGTTGTCTGCTCACGGCTGTTCACTCAGGGCTGTCTGTGTCGGCTTGTTGGGTGCTTTGATTGTGGCGATTTAGGCGTTAACAGGCGAGGTTTTTTGCGCGATTGTGGCTTTGTGGTTGCTGCGGATAAAGGTTGGACACCCAGTCGCTTTAAATCGGCAGGTGATAAATGTATTTGTGTGGATGCGCCAACCTCTAAATTTCCCAAACTAAAGCCACTTGATGCCATGCGAATCAGCCGAAGACAAGGCAGTCCCACATGGGCCGCCATGCGACGTACTTGACGATTTTTACCTTCAAAAATAGTAATGGCGAGCCACGTGGTGACTTTGCGTTTGGCAATCTTGTCCGGCGCTTGCCAAATATGCTCGGCAATTTGTGTTTCGCTTAGCCGTACAACTTCGGCAGGTAAGGTGATACCGTCTTTGAGTGGCACCCCTGTTTGTAGTTGTTGTAACTGGGCATCGCTTGCATCGCCTTCCACCTGTATCCAGTAGGTTTTGCCTTGTTGTTTGCCTGCATTGGCTTTGGGTGGATGGGTCAAGGCTTTATTGACTTGTCCATCAGCGGTTAGCAGTAGCAATCCTTCGGAAGTGGCATCTAATCGCCCCGCCACGCGTAGGCTTTTGTCGCTAAAATAATCGCTGAGCGTCGCAAAGTTGTTATTATCATCGCTGCGAAATTGGCTGAGTACGCCATAAGGTTTGTTAAATAAAATCAGTGTCGGCATGGTAGAGGGTGACAAGTGAGTGAAAAAAAGCTTAAACCGCATCAAGCAGTTGGCTGCTAAGTTGTTCAGTGTAAACGCTAATCTTGGCTATTGCAATTTGGTTATTGCAACAAAGTCACCGTTATAAACCACACCGCCCAACGCCATACATATTTTGCAAAATTGTGTCAAATTGTGCAAAAGGATAAGCCCGTATTTTTGGCTAAAAACAAGGTATAATAATCCGTTCATACAACTACAATAATACTAACATATGTCCTATCACTATCAATTTACCACTAAGTTTGACTGGCACTTACAGACACAGTGGCAGACGCCTGATACGCCCTTTATGCACTTTGATTTTTGGCAAGCGCTGATAGATGCAAAGCTGATTGGTGAGCGCAGCGATTGGTGGGTGCAGTATGTGCAGATTGTAGATGACAGTGCTCAACTGATTGCTGTGATGCCTGTGTTTATCAAAAAGCATCATCAAGGTGAATATGTGTTTGATTTTAGCTGGGCAGAAGCCTTTGAGCGCTATGGTAGAAATTATTATCCAAGATTGGTGACAAGCGTGCCTTTTACACCCGTCACCGGCGAGCGAATTTGGGTGGCACAAGGTAAGTCATTAACCGCGCCACTGTATCAGACCTTACTACAAGCGATTGATGAATTGGCGAGCCGCTATCAAGCATCCACTTGGCACGGGCTTTTTGTCTCCCCAAAAGATGTCCAAGCGTTGCAAAATGTGCCCAATCTTTGCGAGCGGCTAAGCTGTCAGTTTTTATGGCAAAATCGCAATCTACAGGATAAAAAATGCGCCAATTTTGATGAGTTTTTGGCAACATTAACTGCCAAAAAACGCAAGTCAATTAAGGTGGAACGCCAAAAGGTACTCAAACAAAATCTAAGTTGTCAGGTTAAACTCGGTGACGATATCACCGAGGCGGATTGGGCAGTTTTTTATCAATGCTATGCCATGACCTATCTGGTCAGAGGGCGGCAGCCGTATTTAAATTTAGCATTTTTTAAGCAGCTTGGGCAGACTATGGCAGACAAGCTGATGCTCGCTCAAGCGTATAACGCGCACGGTGATATCGTGGCTTGTAGTTTGTTTTTTTTCGATGACGATGCCGCTACCAGCACGTTATATGGTCGCTATTGGGGCTGCCTAGAAGACTATGATTGTTTACATTTTGAACTGTGTTATTACCAAGGCATTGAATTTGCTATCAAGCAAGGCTTACGTTACTTTGACCCTGGTACCCAAGGGGAGCACAAGTTGATTCGCGGCTTTTATCCAGTGTTGACCCATTCGCTACACCGTGTCTACGACAAGGTGTTTGCCCCTGCCATTGCCCAGTTTTGCCAAGACGAACAGCACGCTATATTGACGTACCAAGCCGATGCGATGACTGCATTACCTTTTAATGACACCTATAAAAGCCAATTTTTTGGCGACGTTGCCGCGCAAGGCACAATACCCGATAATGAGTTTTTGAAAAAATAATGATAAATGTTGGTCTAAACCTAAACCTGGCTGGCGCGTATTTGAGCGCAGCACACAAACAGCAGATACCGCCGAAACTTATCCCTTGGCTGACGTCAACAGGGTCGCTCACCGCCAAATTTGAAGCCTTATCTCAGCATAAACTCATCGTACAGCCAACGTTTGAAGGGCGGCAAACCTTGTCCTTGAGCGAAAAGCGCCAACTGCAGTTACCGCTTGGGGTGAGCCAATCGGCGTGGGTGCGCGAAGCCTTATTATTTGGCAAGCCTAATCAAGATGCGTGGGTGGCGGCGCGGTCCGTATTTCCGTTTGCTAGCCTCATTGGTAATGCGCGAAAACTGGCGAATCTGGGCACAACACCGATTGGCTATATACTGTTTCGTCGGCATGGCGCCACGATGACCAACCGCTGGATTGATGTGACAGCGCAAGGCTGGCGACGCACCACCCTTTACCGATGGCAAGGCAGGCATTTTTTGATTAGTGAGACCTTTTTGCCTGCGTTTGAAAATAGCCTTATGGGTGAAGAAGAAAACGGCATGATTCATGTCAGCACTGACAAAGGGGAAGGATAAGTACAAAAACCACTGGTTGCTGTGCGCTAGTATTTAAATAGTTAGCCAAAAAAAGACAGTTAGGGTAACTGTCTTTTTTTATGAAAATTTTTTGGATGGCGCGTTGTATTAATGAGTTTTTCAAACCAATATCAGTCAGGTCAGTAGCCGAAGACAAGTAATAGGACAAATTCAGTCAAATGGCTGGATTATTCACTAAAAAAAACCAAACCATGCTAAACTAAGCCATATTTTCGGTTTTATCCGCCCATTTTTTGACTCACTTAAAAGGAAATTGCCATGTTTAAAAATGTCACTATTCACCAGTTTGACGCTGAACTTGCCCAAGCGATGGACAATGAAGCCAAACGTCAAGAAGACCATATTGAACTGATTGCTTCAGAAAACTACTGTTCACCAGCGGTGATGGAAGCGCAAGGTAGCCAATTGACCAATAAATATGCCGAAGGTTATCCAGGCAAACGTTATTACGGTGGCTGTGAGTATGTTGACGTGGTTGAGCAATTAGCGATTGACCGTGCCAAAGAATTGTTTGGCGCAGACTATGCCAACGTTCAGCCACACGCGGGTAGCCAAGCCAACAGCGCGGTATTTTTAGCCTTATTAAAAGCGGGTGACACGGTACTTGGCATGAGCCTTGCCGATGGCGGTCACTTGACGCATGGCGCGCATGTGAACTTTTCTGGTATCAACTATAAAGCCGTACAATATGGCTTAAACAAAGAAACGGGCATCATCGACTATGATGAAGTCGAACGCCTAGCCAAAGAGCACCAACCCAAAATGATTATCGCGGGTTTTTCTGCTTATAGCCAAGTGGTTGATTGGCAAAAATTCCGTGACATCGCAGACAGCGTTGGCGCATACTTGATGGTCGATATGGCACACGTAGCCGGCCTGGTTGCCGCAGGTGTTTATCCAAGCCCTGTGCAAATCGCTGACGTTACTACTACCACTACCCACAAAACCCTACGCGGTCCACGTTCAGGCTTAATCCTGGCAAAAGCCAACCCAGAGATTGAGAAAAAACTCAACTCTGCTGTGTTCCCTGGCAACCAAGGTGGTCCATTAATGCACGCGATTGCGGGTAAAGCTGTGTGTTTTAAAGAAGCGTTAAGTGATGATTTCAAAACTTACCAACAACAAGTGGTTAAAAACGCTAAAGCCATGGCGGACGTCATCATGTCACGTGGTTATGACATCGTCTCGGGTGGCACGGAAAACCACTTAATGCTGATTAGCTTAATCAAACAAGAAATCACCGGTAAAGAAGCGGATAAATGGTTGGGCGATGCCCACATCACTGTCAACAAAAACGCGGTACCAAATGACCCTAAATCACCGTTTGTGACGTCAGGGGTGCGTATTGGTACGCCCGCAGTCACTACCCGTGGATTTGGTGAAGCGGAAGTAAGAGAATTGGCTGGCTGGATTTGTGATGTGCTCGATAGCCGCGGTGATGAAAAAGTTATCGGCGAAGTGCGTGAAAAAGTCCAAGCAATTTGCGCCAAACACCCAGTGTACGAGCAAACAGCTTAATCATCGGCTACTAAAAATCGCTCAAAAAACCGCCTAAGTAGTGACTCTAGGCGGTTTTTTTATGGCTAACATTCATTGATTGAGACGGCTCAAATGCGACGCTTTGAACCTGTTATCTTAGGCACTAGATTTTAAGCTAGGCAAAGCGTGATTTACCAATACCAAAGCGTGATAAGAATTTTTTGACTTTATTACCAAAACTACGCGTTTCAACTTCAGTGACGACATCAACGACATGTCGCGCTTGTAATTTTGGTTGATTGACTAACGTTTGGTGATAATCATAAGCGCGCTGAATACTAATTTCTAATAATGATAAATTACTGGGACGCGGCAGGTAGCGATAGACTTGCCCTTTATTGATCAAGTCGATTAAGGTGTGGCTATCGTTGAGTGAGGTGAGTACCAATACCGCTAAGTCTGGAAAGCTTTGTTTTAACGCGTAGATTACGGGTGAAATGTTCTCGCCACCCAACGACACATCGGTGATTGCCACACCAAAACGGTCATTTTCTAGTAGCTCAATCGCTTTTTCTAATGAATTTGCCCAGTGCGTTTCAAACTGGGTGAATTTTTGCTGCATCTGTAAATATACCATCTCGCTGTCATCGATCACCAACACTTTGCGTTTGGCGATGGTTGGCTGAGCGACCTGCAGATTTTCTTTGAACACATCTTTGGTTTGCAGCGCGATTTGGGTGGCTTGATTGACGATACTTTTAAGTTCATCCGTCTGCCAAGGTTTGGTGATATAGCGAAAAATCTCCCCTTCGTTGATGGAATCAATTACCGCAGTTAAGTCTGCATAGCCGGTCAACAAGATGCGGATAGTATGGGGTGATACGTCTTTGACCTCTTTTAGTACTTCGACACCCAGTTTTTTTGGCATGCGTTGGTCGCTAATCACCACTTGAACCTCGTTATTTTGTACATAGCTTAGTAGCTCATCGGACTCGGTGGTGGTAAACACTTCATGGGTGGCGCGAAAATGCATTTTTAGGCTGCGTAGGATGCGGTCTTCATCATCGATAAAGGCGATTTTGGGTTTGGTTACGGTCGTTATCATGGTCATGTCACTTAGGTAGGTTAAATTAACTATAATTAAGATTGACTACAATCAAGCGTGGCTCGTGTATGGCTGAGCAGATTACCTGTCAGCCATCCGTCATCGGTTATCTAACATTAACATTAGCTTTCTTCTGCGATTAAAAGCTTGGGTGATTGTTGGCTGCTAATCGCTGTTTTGGGCAATCTAATGGTAAATGTCGTTCCTTCGCCAAGTTTTGATTGCACATGAATATCGCCGTTATGCTGCTGCATGATTTGGGTCGAAATGGCAAGACCCAATCCCGTACCTTCGCCTGCCGCTTTGGTGGTAAAGAAAGGTTCAAAAATCTTGGCTTGGGTTTCAGCGCTCATCCCAGTACCGTTGTCCGCCACGCTGATATACACATTGGCGCCGTCTTCTGTGCTAGTAATGTGTAATGTAGGGTGCTGAGTTTGCCCCATCGCTTGTGCTGCGTTATTAAATAGGTTTAGCAGCACTTGGTTAATCTGGGATGGGTTACAACTAACCGGTTCGATAGCATTTAACTCAGTTATCACCTCTAACTGCTTGATATTGTTACGGGCAATGACTAGGGAGTTTTTGATACAGTCGTTGATATCGACGGCTTTGATTTTGGCTTGGTCGATACGAGAAAAATCACGTAAATTGACGACCAATTCTGAGATTTGGCTAACCCCAAATTTGGCATCATCCACCAATCCATGCAAATCGTCACTCACCGCATCAGCGACCAATTCATCACTGCAAGCAATGGTTTGTTCAATCGTTTGATTGATGGTTGCTGTATCAGCCGGCGAATCTTGCATCAGTTGTTTAAGCTGCTGAGCATGGTCAATCAATTCGTCATAACGTACGATATTTTCATCAATCAACTCTAAGTTACTACCCACATAGCCCAATGGCGTGTTCACTTCATGGGCAACACCTGCGACCATTTGACCGATGGTTGCCATTTTCTCTGATTGTACTAACTGCACTTGAGAGGCTTTTAAATCTTTTAATGCTTGGTGTAAGTTTTCGGTACGCTCTGCCACTTGCTGCTCTAAGCGTTCATTGACTTTTGCTAATGCGCCTTCGTTCTCGACCACCCGATCAACCAGCTGGTTCATCGAGTCAGTAATCACGCCAATTTCTTGAATGTTTGCCGGTGGCAGTTTGTGCTCACGCAGTGACAGATATTTTTTTTGTGCAATCAACTGACCGATTTCACGGACGTTACGAGCGACTTGGTGCAGTGGTACCGCCAAAATACGGTGGAAAACATAACCACTTAATAGCAGTACCGGTAAGAAACCCAATAGCATATACCATTGCAGCTGTTTACCTAGCTGATTGGCAAATAACATCAGCTCTTGATTGGGTTTGACGATGACCATTTTCCAATTGGTCATCGGCATGGCAAAAATAAACGCTGTGGAAGGGGTTTTGAGTAATAAATCGTTGTCTAAGCTGACTTTTTCGACAAAATGGGTAGCGTTGAGATTTTCATTTTGCGCGTTTTGGGTCATTAGCATGGCTGAAATGATGCGTGCCTCTGAGGGAGAGATTTTTTGTAGGTTGGTACTACTTACTAGCGTATTGGCGGTAAAATCAAATTTACCACCGTCTATTTTTTGCGCTTGTTTGATGATGCTGTCATTGATGTTGTCTAAGCTTTTGGCAATGGGGGCAAAATCAGGGTTTTTCTTGGCAAAACTATTGACATCAATCATCTCGCCTTGCGGATTAGTAGCAGTCACTTGTTTGACTTGTGCTTCATTGGGGAAGGTCAAAAAGTTGTTGTTCATATCGACCAAAAACACATAACCCCCTGTTTTGCGCTGCCATTCTTTGACCATCGACTGCATACGCCCGAGCAGCACATCAAAACTCACCACACCTTCAAAGCCATTGGTTTGGGCATTAAAAATCGCCTTGGCACAGGTCATGACGGGCTGTTTGGTGGTCGGGTGAATATAAGCACGGCTCCACACACAGTGGTCATGATTGGCATACACAGCAGGCACATACCACCAGTCACGGTAATAGGGCATGGCAAGCTGTGGTTGGGTTTTTTGGTCGGCTACCCGATTTGCGGTAAGTTTGGCTGGTGCTTGATAGCCAGGATTGATGGTTTGATATTGGCTGGCAGACTGCATGACACCTTGCATATCGCGTTGCCAAACAAACGCGGCTTCATCGACGTTAGGTTTGTACATCAAAGGGTCGTACCATACACCACCACCGACAATGCCTTTATCCATATTTGCCATTAAATTGCCAACACTGGTGTTGATGATATCGGCATTCTTGGGCAAACTGCCGGTCATACGGCTCGCTGTCACTGCCATGCCATCAATTTGACTCACACGCGACAAAATACCATTCACCGCCTCATTGCCAGTTTCAATGATAGTCTGAGAGGTCAGTTTGGCGACGTTAGGCTTGGCTTGTTGGTCAATAATCCAATACACCATCGCCAAAAACACCAAAAAAACGAGCAATAATACGCATAGCAAACGTGTGGTAAGGTTGGAAAAATTCATCATTGTCACTTATCTGTTGGCAAATTGATTGGCTAATTAAATGACCTATTGCACCGCTTAGCCCCAAGTAAAAAAGCTTACAAACTCTAACAGCAGCCGTTAACGCAAAATAAAAACGATGGTTAATCTCAATTTCCCAAATTGCGTCATCCTATTGAGAAAATCGATAAACCATCGTCCGTCGGTGACGGTAGTGTAGTCAGGTTATATGACAAAATGATGAATTATACCGATGAAAGGTAATGGGGCAATCCATAGCAATTTTTAAATCAAATTTTGCTAAATTATTAAACTTAAGTTGTATAAAAAGTCGGATGAAATGCAGAAAATGTTACGAATTCATTGTGTGATAGGATGGTGTGATAGGATGGACATGAAAAAAGCCCTGAATGCTGTTGAGCGCTTTTCCATGGCTAATAGTTAATGGTGAATGGTTACCGTGTAAACTAACGCTACATTAATGAGATGCTTTATCGTGCTCTGTCAAACGATTAGCTGCTTTATTCATAGCCACTTATGGTATGGATTAATTCGTGCAATCCTTTATTAGATAGCACAATAAATGGCTCACTGGGCTTAATACGGCTGTCCATTTGAAACAACTAATTATTCATATTTGTATCCAAATATTTACTAGCGTAACGGTTTTAAAAATGCCCATCGCTTTGCGATAACATCGGCCAAATAAAGCTAAAGCGTTCCTGCCCAGGTGTGCCATATAGCCAATATTAATGCCGCCCTCTAGCGCCAATTCACCGACTGACTAGATTTGGCAAGAGGGTTAGGGGCATTCGGGTATCACTGATGGTAACAGCTAAAAATTGCGTAGACTGGGCAACACCAGATGATGGATTGCCAACTCGAGCAGGCGCATTAAAGACTAAGCGCTAGTGTTAAGGTATTGTCTGTAGCTGATTGATAAGCGTCAACGGCATCAGCGGTGAGTTTAGCGGCAGCGGATGGCATATTGTCGACAGGCATACCAGACAAGAACGGCAATTGTGAAAACAACCACTCGCTCAATGGCGCTAAATCTTTGATGGGTAACACCAATAAATCTTGCGATAAATAGCCGTTTTCCGTCTCACTACGAGCGGTATAAATAGTGGCTGTATTGGGTTTGCTACTAATTAACTTTTGAACACTTTCAGCATGACGCAAATCATGATTGACCATGAATAAATCAATTTGCTGATTGTTCGCTGATACCCATTCAAGGTCTGCTTCGAGTCTAAGCAAGAGGCGTAGATAGCCTTTTAGCATCACTTGGTCGCCAGGCTTGATGCCAACCAAAGCAATCCGCATCACTTTTTTTAGACGATCTGAGGCAGATGTGACATTCATTGAGTAAACTCTCCAACAGCTAGCGAATTAATCTTTTACACGACTAAAACGCCATCAAGCATCCCTGCAATAAATTATCGTAACCCTGGGTTAGGGATACGTTAACTGGCTATGATGATTACAATTTTTGATGATGTAGCAAATACATGTCGTCTAAAACTAGCGGACTATCTAGCGGGCTATAAAGTTGAGATTTTAGCAACATTCCTATGATTAAGGTAGGTTACATATCTATTATTTATGCCTTTCATACCAATTCTGACAGGACAAAAAAACAATACACAACTCAAAATCGTTTTTATCCTTAGATTAATGTTATTTAGGCGCAAAAAATCGGTTTAACGACAATTTTTAGCAGGCGCGGTGACTTTCACAGTGACTTGTACATTTGCCAGTGCAAATAGCGATTGCACTTGCTTTTGGGCATTATCATTGGCAGTTTGTAAAATGCCCGAGCGGCAAGCGGATGTCAGCACTTGGTTTTTGCCAGCCACTTGCGCTTGGTTAAATATTTGCGGGTCGGCTTGTACCATGCCAAATACCCCTGTTTGAATATCATACACTTCAATGTTATCTAAATAACTATCCAAAATCTGCGCAGCGGGCAAGGTGATACTGACATGGCTACCATCTGGGGTCACTTGTACATCAGTGGGTTTTAGTTGATTTAAGTCAATGCCCGCGGTCACCCGCCCATGAGCGACAAAAAGCCCCTTTTGTTGATCTTGCCACAAGGCGTACCAATTGCCTTGTTTTTGGCTGGTGATAACGGTATCGACATTATAGGCCACGGTTTGTAATCGATTGAGACTTTGAATCTTAGTGACCACGCCTTCACGGGTTAATACCTCAACTTTTTTAGGGGTATTTGCTTGTTGCCATTGCAAAAATAACCAACCCGCCACCGCAATCACCGCCAGTAAAAATAAACTCACCCAAAAAGAAACGGGTTTTTTGTTGCCCGATGTGGGCGGGTTTGGCAAGTTTGTAGTCGGTTTTGCCTCAGGTGATGGCGTGGAAGATGAAGGGGGTAGCTGGGTCATGTATCCATTCCTAATCGTTTATTTAATAGTGGATACTATTTTGTATGGTTATGACTTGCCATAATTTCAATGTGGCGGGTTTAAATAGCCAATGGGTATGAACAAATTGTCATAATTATTGTCATAGTTTCCAAAAATGCTAAAATTAAAAAAGCTAAGTCCAAAAATACGGCATCGACTTGGCAAAAATTAAAAAAACTATTGCACCACCCAGTGGCATAAAATAAGATAATCGGTTTACCAAATAGTCTATCCATTCTCGTTTTTCTTATTTCAAGCCGTACAAACAAGGTGTGCCATGCGAGCCAGTCAATTTACTTTTGCAACGTTAAAAGAAACCCCAAGTGATGCCGATATCATCTCCAGCCAATTAATGCTCCGTGCAGGGATGATTCGTAAATCTGCGTCGGGTCTCTACACGTGGCTACCGATGGGTCTAAAAACCTTACAAAAAGTCAAAAAAATCATCCGTGAAGAGATGGATGCCATCAACTGCCAAGAGCTGCTAATGCCTGTGGTGCAATCTGCCGAGCTTTGGCAAGAATCAGGTCGCTGGGAAGCCTATGGTCCTGAGCTGCTGCGGTTTAAAGACCGTCACCAACGTGACTTTGTGTTAGGCCCAACGCATGAAGAAGTGATAACCGATATCGCGCGTAACTTGCTAAAAAGCTATAAACAGCTCCCTGTGAGCTACTACCAAGTACAAACCAAATTTCGTGATGAAATTCGCCCACGCTTTGGGGTCATGCGTTCACGTGAATTTATCATGAAAGATGCCTATTCGTTTCATATCGACCAGCCCTCACTACAGCGCACCTATGATGATATGTACCGCGCTTATCATAATATCTTTACCCGTCTTGGGTTAGATTTTCGTGCGGTGCAAGCCGATACCGGCTCGATTGGTGGATTTGCCTCACATGAGTTTCAAGTCCTCGCGGGCAGCGGTGAAGATGATATCGTATTTTCAGACAGATCAGCTTATGCTGCCAATATCGAGCTTGCTGAAGCGGTGGCGGTCGGTGAACGTGCTGCCCCAACGCAGGACAAAGCCGATGTCAGTACGCCGAATATGCCAACCTGTGAGCAAGTGGCTGAGCATTTAGGTTTGCCATTGTCACAGACGGTCAAAACTTTAATCGTCGAAGGTGAAGCTACCGAAGAAGGTAAAGCCACCTTAGTCGCGTTAGTGTTACGGGGCGATCATACCCTAAATGAAATCAAAGCCGAAAAATTGGCGCAAGTCAAAGCCCCACTCACCATGGCGAGCGAAGAGGCGATGCAAGCGGCGGGCCTGCACAAAGGGTTTATCGGGGTATTTGATTTGAACATGCCAGTGATTGTAGATCGTGCTGCTGCGGTGTTATCAGATTTTGTTAGCGGTGCTAACAAGCCAGATTTCCATACTACGGGCGTCAACTGGGAGCGTGATGCGACCATCACCGAAATCGCCGATATCCGCAATGTGGTAGAAGGCGACCCGAGCCCAGATGGACAAGGCACTTTACAAATCCGCCGCGGTATCGAAGTTGGTCATATCTTCCAATTAGGTGACAAGTACGCCAAAGCGTTAAACTGTGCGGTGATGGGCGAGCAAGGCAAACCTGTCATTACCATGATGGGTTGTTATGGTATCGGCGTGACCCGTATCGTCGCCGCCGCAATTGAACAAAACCACGATGACAATGGTATCATTTGGAAAACCAGTAGCACAGGTGAGAGCCTTGCGCCATTCACTGTGGCGATTGTGCCGATGATTAAAGGCAAAATGAAAGATGCCGCGACAGACAAAGCAATGCAACTTGCCGAAGCGCTTTACACTGAGCTAAAAGCCCAAGGTGTTGATGTGCTACTTGATGACCGAGACGAGCGCGCGGGGGTAAAATTCGCCGATTTAGAGCTCATTGGCATTCCCCATCGTATCGTTATCTCAGAGAAAAATATCAGTGAAACAGGCGAGGTGAAATACGAATATGTCAATCGCCAAGACGGTGAAAAACAATTGCTCACTGCTGCGCAATTAAACCAACTGTTTAAAGACAATCAATTGATTGGCTAACACAACAACTTACCGCTACAAACGGTGAGGTTTGCTAGATGATTTGAGTCGAACATTTACACGTTTTGTATGGTGTGGAAAAACTGACAGTGCTAAGATGGGCTGTCAGTTTTTTCTGTTTATCGCTTCATTAAATAGAGTAAGGAAAGTCATGCAATACAAACAACTTACCGCCAGTGTATTTGCCCTGTTGATGGGTGGGGCGATACTGGGACAAAGTTACCAAACCGCCATTGCAGCATCGACGAGTGTCGGACAGATCAATAACGAGCAGCGGCAAGTGACTCGGCAAGTCGCAGCGTTGTTGGATCGTAGTCATTATCTAGATAAAAAAATGGATGCTGCAACGGGCAAGCAAATTTTAGGCGACTATTTTGATGCGCTTGACCCCAATCATAGCGTGTTTTTGCAGTCAGATATTGATGAATTTACCCAAAAATATGGCAATAGTTTTGCCGATTATCTCAAGCGCGGTGATTTAAAAGCGGGTTTTGAAATCTATCAGCGTTTCATTGAGCGCTCAAAAGCGTATTACAGCTTTGCCGATAGCTTGTTAAAATCCCCCGTGAACTTACAGAGCAATGAAACGGTCATTATGAACCGTGAAAAATTGCCACGCTTTAAAACCGTTGCCGAGCAACGCGATTTTTGGCGCAAACAGCTGACCTACCAGTTGATTGGCATGACCATCAATCAAGATGAAGACAAAAACAAAGACAAGTTTTTGCAAGAAAATGCCGATAAATACAACGCCAGTGATTTAGTCAAAAACGAAACGCGCTCACCAAGCCAAGTACTAGACCAGCGTTTAAAGCGCCAATATGCCCAGCTACAGCGTATCGATAGCGACCAAATCGTTGAAACCCTGTTAAATGCAGCGATGGCAGCCTATGACCCGCACAGTAATTATTTTGCCCCCGTGCAAGCCAATGAGATGCAAATCCAATCGACCCTTGAATTGGTCGGTATCGGCGTCTCGATTCAGCCCGATCGCAAGAATCCTGACTACACCCGTATCATCAGCCTAGTTGATGGCGGGCCTGCCGCTCGTTCGGGGCAAATCAAACCCAATGACTTAATCATCGGCGTATCGACTGAAGATAAAGGCATGGTCGATACCGTCGGTTATTCGACACGTGAAGTGGTGAACCTCATTCGCGGTAAAAAAGGTTCATCCGTTACCGTGCGCGTCAAAGCACCTAATACCCCAGACAGTAGCGCGCGTAATGTCACCCTCATACGTGATGTGATTCAGCAAGAAGAATCGGGCGTCACCCATCGGGTAATTAGTGTCAAAGATAAAAACGGACAAGCCAAAAAAATCGGTGTGCTAGAAATCCCAAGCTTTTATCTCAACTATAAAGCCCGTCGTGCGGGAGAAGACTATCGTAGTGTCAGCATTGATACGGAAAACGCGTTAAAAGCCTTGAACCAGCAAAATATCGATGGCTTAGTGGTGGACCTGCGTGATGATCCAGGTGGCTCACTCGATGAAGTCGCCAAAATGATTGGCTTGTTTGTCAAGTCAGGTCCGCTGGTACAGATTCGTGATAATCGCGGCAATATCCAAGTGTATGAAGACGAAGACAAAGGTAAGCAGCTGTATACAGGCCCGATGACTGTACTCATTAACCAAGGCTCAGCGTCAGCCAGCGAGATTTTTGCGGCAGCGATTCAAGATTATGGTCGCGGTCTGATTGTCGGTAGCACAACCACAGGTAAAGGCTCAGCGCAAATTCAGCTTGATAACCTTGCATTAGGGTCAGCAACCTTAACCCAGCGTAAGTTCTACCGTATCACTGGCGGCAGTACCCAAAATAAAGGCGTGGTGCCCGATGTGCGCTTAGTTAATATCTATGAAGGTATGGAGTTTGGTGAACGTAGCATGAAAAACCCACTGGCATGGGATACCATTCGTGCCGCGCCGTACCAACCTGCGGGCAACTATTCTCGTGAGACCTTGCAATCGCTCAATGCCTTGTCACAGCAGCGTCAAGCAGCCAATGCCCAGTTTGCTTATTTAAGCCAACTTAACAGAATCCGTAATGAGGAAGATGATAAGAAACCTGTCAAATTAGACATTAATGACCGCCGTACTTTCCGCAAAAACATTGAGGCGAAAACCTTGGCAGCAGAAAATGCAAGACGTCAAGCCAATGGGGAAAGCCCTTATAGCACGTGGACAGCGTACCAAGCTGCGCAAGATGCAGAGTTAGAAGCCCGTAGCCATATGAAACAAGCCGAACGTCCAAAGCTGCCCGAAAGTGAAGCTTTTGTCATTGAAGCGGCTAATGTGATGCTTGATGCACAGACAGCTAACACCCAGCGCCCTTAATGCCAAAAATGCGTGTAAGCAAAAGCTTACATGCATTGACGTTTGTACCACTGTTACCGAATGGTAAATTTTGTAATAATACCTTCAACGGCACAGGGATGGTTCTCAAGGATTGAGATAGGGACAGAATTGCCAATAAAGGAATGGTTTATCGTAGTATTAAGGAATGATGCTTGATAAACAGGTGGAGTGAGACTTAGGATGAGTCAAGAAATTCACTACCAGTTAGTAAGGATCTTAAGGATGAGGTCAGTAATGCTAGGATAGCAGGTAAAAAAGCCATATCAGAGGATATGGCTTTTTTACTTTGGAGGATGAGTTAATCTATTCTAGAAACGATAGTTGTTACGGGTTGACCAGTCGTCGATTTCTTTTTCTACTACATCTTCGGCGCGGCCATAACGCTCTTGAATTTTACCTGATAGCTTTTGGCGATTACCTTCCAATTGGGTGATTTCATCATCAGTTAAGTCACCCCAAGTTTCTTTTACAGCGCCTTTAACTTGTTCCCATTGACCTTTAATTGTATTCTCGTTCATGAGTAGTATCCTTTTTTGTAATTAGTTTAATGTTATATAACTAAAAATATATACCCAATCATGCGTCTTTATTATTGCTTGGGTTGTTCGTTGGGTATACAGCTAGTATGCCAAAATCTAGCGCACAGTATGTGGTAGAAACTATAGTAAAGCATCAAAAAACGTAACTAAATCAATGATTTTGTAAATAACCTCAAGCGTTTCTTACACCCCGTAAAATTATTTCATAGGGTAAAATTTTGCACAAAAAAAGAAGGCTATAATCATAGCCTTCGATTTAATTTTCGCTAATGACTTAGTGGTGATGACCGCCTGCACCGTGTACATGGCCATGTTGCAACTCTTCATCTGATGCGTCACGAATGCTTGCTACTTCCACATCAAAATGAAGTTTTTTGCCCGCTAAAGGATGGTTAGCATCAACAATCACTTTGTCATCTTGTACATCTTTCACAGTGACTAACATCACATGACCGTCTTCAGTTTGCGATTGGAACTGCATACCTGGTTGGATATCTTCGACACCTTGGAAGTTTTCGCGTGGGACTTCTTGTACTGCCGCATCATCAAATTCGCCATAAGCGTCTGCAGGTTCAATGCTTGCAGTGAATTTATCACCCACTGATTTACCCGCTAATTGTGACTCAAGACCTGGAATAATGTTTTGGTAGCCATGTAAATACGCTAAAGGTTGACCTTCTGGTGATTGGTCAATGACGTTACCTTCGTCGTCTTTTAAGGTGTAATGAAAATGTACAACGTTGTTATTATTGATAGTAGACATCGCTAAAATTCCTTATGAATCAATGAATGGATTGGCAAATCGCTTTTTTGGAACAATCGATTAAAAATTGCTAGAAATTAAAATTGCTAGGATTTTTCACTACAATATCCGTGAAAATCTTTCAATTTTTGGTTAAACCTCAAAATACGCCAAAAAATATTAATGTAAATTGTAACATCAATCATTAAAATTTTGGCAGTTGATAGACTTTAAAACACATTTTTAATCATTCAACCATATAACACTGTAACAATAAAGCCGTGTTCTGTTATTAATGGCGATAAGATTTAAAAATTCAATTTATTGGGTAAATTATTTGTTAATGAGTTCTGTGGCGAGTAGAGGATTTTATATAACCCAGCCTCTATCTGCCAAAATGCGTTTGATTTGGGCATAAATCACTGGCGCACTGATCAGTCCCGCCAACCCAAAAGTGGCTTCAAGGACCAAAATAAATAACAACAACTCCCAAGCAGAGGCTCGGATTTTGTGACCAATGATTTGCGCATTTAAAAAGTATTCAAGTTTATGAATGCTCACCAACCACACCAGCGATAAAATGCTGATGCCAAGCCCGTGAGTCAGGCTAAGCAAGACGATAACAATGTTTGAGACCAAATTACCAACGACAGGGAATAGCCCTGCGCAAAAGGTGATAAGCACAACGGTCCAAGCCATCGGTAGCGGATGACCGAGTAGCGGTAATATGCCTAGCAAAAACACCGAAGTTAAGATGGTATTGATACTAGAGATTTTGACTTGCGCAAAAAATACATCATTAAACCCCATGATAAGTTCATCAAATTTTTGGCGCAAATGCTGGGTAAATGGGGTTTTATGCGCTGCGCTATTCACAGGTACCTGCAGGGCCACAATACAACCAATCACGACACCGGCTAGCACATAACCAAGCCCGCGTAACGTATGGATACCCACTAACTGTAGTTGCGGCGCATGACTTTTGATAGTGCTCATGAGCATAGCTTGAAATGAACTAACTGAAATGGGTAGATGCTGAGAGATACTTGCGGGTAGTAGGGTATGAAGCTGGTCAAATATGTCCAATATCTGTCGAATAAGCTTGTTGAAGACCTCAACACTGGTTTTATCAGCAATCCAATCGCCAAATACATACACAGTAAGTGAAATCATGGTCGCCAAAACAGCAATAGCAAACCATTCTGCAACTTTACCCATACGCTGCTGACGCGAGGCGCTATGCATATAGGCAATGACATGCCGATGAATCCAGCCGGCAATACCGCGAATCAGCGCATAAGTAATTAAGGTAGCAAAAAGCACTAAAGTAAGGTGGAGCAATAGCACAGGCAGCCAGACAACAATCACACTGCTAATCGCTAACAAAAAACTTTTCATATCTGACCACTGTAGTCGATCGTTGGTCAAAAAAGAATCGCCTCCATGAGGAATGGTCGAAACGTTTTTTTTATTTTCAAGTGCTGGTTCAGGATTGTTGCCAAGTGGTTCAGCGGTCATAAATAACATCTTAACAAGATAAAAAAAAGATAAGCTAAAATTAACACAATTTTAGTGATTAAAGTATTAGATTTATGCCAAAATTTTGTCAAAATCACGGGCACTATGCACAATAATAACCCGTGAAAATCGCAATCAAACGTAAAATCGGCTACAATACGCCATCTTTTTTATTCTTTCTTTTATCGGTTATCAAGCCTCGCTACTTTTAAGTCAAACACTATGTCACTACATTCTGAAATCGCCAAACGCCGCACTTTTGCTATTATCTCGCACCCCGATGCGGGTAAAACTACCATGACCGAAAAATTACTGCTGTGGGGGCAAGCGATTCAGCGCGCAGGTGAAGTCAAATCACGCAAAACCGACAAACACGCGACATCTGACTGGATGAGCATGGAGCAAGAGCGTGGTATCTCGATTACCACCTCGGTGATGCAGTTTCCCTATGCTGACAACATGGTCAATCTGCTAGACACCCCAGGTCACGCTGACTTTTCAGAAGATACCTATCGTACCTTAACCGCGGTGGATAGCGCACTGATGGTGATTGATGGGGCAAAAGGGGTTGAAGAGCGAACCATCAAGCTGATGGAAGTATGTCGGATGCGTGACACGCCGATTATCTCGTTTGTCAACAAGCTTGACCGCGAAATCCGTGACCCGTTATCACTGCTTGATGAAATTGAAAACGTCCTCAAAATCCAATGTGTGCCGATGACGTGGCCGATTGGTACGGGTCAGCATTTTGTTGGGGTGTATAACATCAGCGAAGATAAAACCTATTTTTACCAAAAAGGTCATGGTACTGAGATTGTCGAGATTGAGAGCCGTGACGGCTATGATTATCCAGATGTCCGCGAGAAAATCGGTGAAATTGCCTTCCGTGAATTTGAAGAAAGCCTAGAGCTTGCAAAAATGGCACATGAAGATTGGGATGTCGATGAATTTTTGACCGGTAAACAAACGCCTGTGCTATTTGGTACGGCGTTGGGTAACTTTGGGATTAATATGGTGCTTGATGTACTGACCCAATACGCCCCAGCGCCTAAAGACCATGACACAGTCGAACGCACCGTCAAAGCCGATGAAGAAAAATTCTCGGGCTTTGTCTTTAAAATCCAAGCCAACATGGACCCAAAACACCGTGACCGTATTGCCTTTATGCGGGTGTGTTCAGGCAAGTACGAAAAAGGCATGAAAATGAAACATGTGCGCTTGGGTAAAGAAGTACGCATTTCAGATGCCTTGACGTTTTTGGCAGGTGACCGCGAAGCGCTGGAAGAAGCGTATTCGGGCGATATTATCGGCTTACATAATCACGGCACCATCCAAATTGGCGATAGCTTTACCGAAGGTGAAACTTTAAATTTCACAGGCATTCCTCACTTTGCACCAGAATTGTTTCGCCGTGTGGTACTCAAAGACCCACTTAAGTCAAAACAACTGCAAAAAGGTTTACAGCAGCTATCAGAAGAAGGCGCCACCCAAGTATTTATGCCGCAAATCAACAATGATTTGATTTTGGGCGCTGTAGGGGTGCTACAGTTTGAAGTGGTGGCGCATCGCCTGCTTGAAGAATATAAAGTGCAATGTACCTTTGAGCCTGTGTCGATTGCGACGGTGCGCTGGGTGCATTGTGATGACAAAGTGGCGTTTGAGAAGTTTAAGAAAAAAGCCCACGACCAGTTATCTGTCGATGGCGGTGGGTATTTGACCTATCTTGCCCCAAGCCGGGTCAATCTTAAATTGATGGAAGAACGTTATCCAGAAATTACCTTTAGCGCTACCCGTGAGCATTGATCCATTGATACAGTCATCAAGATAACTAAAAAAAGCTGACAAACCCTGTCAGCTTTTTTTAACCTTAAAAGGATTTTACCCAATTTACCAAACGATAACCCAATGAGGGCAAACAATAAATATTGGTAACCTAATTACTTTAGTAAAACGCTTAAATTTTGGCTACAATAAACCCATTAGCGATAACTACTAATTTAAATAATTTAAAATTTTAACAACTACAACAAAAGTGAGGATACTATGCAATTCCCAAATGGTGTAAACAAATCAAACCTTATTAAACTTGGCGTACTTGGCGCCGCTTACTATATGTTAAAAGGTCGTAACAAAACCCAGCCAACCATTGAAAACAAGGCCGGAAACCAAGCAAATAATCCGGCATCGGTTGATAATGAGCCTGCTGACAATGCTGCGGCAAATTCAAATGCCACGAAACCTGCCAAAACTACCGCATTTACCATGGGTAAAGAGTTGGCTGCTAAAGTTTTGGGTAAAAAATTCTAATAGTTATCGAAAACTTATCAAATTACGTTATTATATAACAGCTATATCCATAACCGCATTTGAAAACAGCCCATTAGTCCACCATTAAACGGGTATCGACTGATGGGTTTTTTTATGGCAATACTGTTAAAAGCTAAGGTTTAAAAACCAAGGTAAGGCGAGGTATGAGAATATCGAGGGTAATTAAACTAGGGGTTGCTGCCATAGCTTTATTGTTGATACCTAGACGCAGTAGTCGACAGGCTGATAAAGTAGCCGATTGCCGTAAAAGTCTATCCGCTACAAATAAATTTGAGCAGCCTATCAATAAAAATACTGAGCAGGATAACCATAACTAAAACAATGGCTAAAAATTTTATGTAAAGCTATGGGCAGATAACAAATAAAGGATAAATAGATGACGTGCGTGGGGTGCCCCGCAATTGACCGTGCCATACAGTGAGCTAAACGGCATTGTCAAACCACAGTATTTGAAATGATATGACTATGATAAATGACACGGCTTGCTCGTTTGATTTGCCATTAATTGATACGCATACCCATTTTGATGTAGATAGCTTCGATCATGACCGCGAAATCCAATCCCAATTGGCATGGGATAACGGGGTTCGTCATTTAGTTTTGATAGGGTTTCTAGCAAAGTATTTTGCACAAATGGTGGCGTGCCAACAGCAAATGCAAGGCTATGGGCAACAAGGCAAAGTCACACCTTTGGCGCATTTAGCCGTTGGGTTGCATCCTTTTTATATTACTGACCATAAAGACAGCGATTTGCAGCGGCTAGAGCAGTTTATTCAGCAATATTCACCCATTGCGATTGGTGAAATCGGGCTTGATACTTTTACTGCGCCGATGAAAACTGCAGAGAACTATACTCGCCAGCAAGATTTTTTTGGTCAGCAACTTGAATTGGCAAAACACTACCAACTGCCTGCGCTGCTACATATTCGCCGCGCGCATGGCGATGTGATTAAGATGTTAAAAGCACAAAAATTCACCCAGGGGGGTATTGCCCATAGTTTTAGTGGCGGCATCCAAGAAGCCAAAGCGCTGGTCAATCTGGGCTTTAAAATCGGCATCACCGGGCAAGTGACCAATCCGAATGCCAAAAAACTGCGCCACACTCTTACAGAGCTTGTCAAAACTGTCGGGCTTGATGCTATTGTGATTGAGACGGACTGCCCAGACTTTACGCCGCTGCCCTGTCATGGGACGCACGGTAGGCGCAATGTACCTGCCAATCTGCCGTACGTGTTGACAGCGTTATCAGACTTATTAAAAAAAGATCAATCCCGGCTCGCCGAACAGTTGTGGCAAAATAGCTGCGCTGCACTACAAGTCACTTGGGATTATCCTATCCCAAACAAATTGAACATAAACCTTGACCAAGATTAAGATAAACCATGACAATGACAGCCGAGATGACGCCTGATATGACACTAACTGATGCGCAATACGAACGCCGTTTTGCGGGCACCCAAAAACTGTATGGCGCCGCGCAATTTAGTAAGTTTGAGAATCTGCATGCGTATGTGGTGGGCGTGGGCGGGGTGGGCTCGTGGGCCGCTGAGGGACTGGCTCGTACAGGTGTGGGCGAGATGACATTAATTGACATGGATGTGCTAGTAGCCTCCAATGTCAATCGACAATTACCCGCTACTGATAGCAATTTTGGTAAAAGCAAAATTGAAGCCATGGCAGCACGTATCAAAGAAATCAATCCCCATATCAAATTACATTTGATTGACGATTTTTTGAGCAAAGATAACGTACAATTGTTAATACCTGATCGTGCTTTGCAATCACAGATTAAACAGTCAGGTAAACAGCTTGTGGTGTTAGACTGTGTCGATGATATGAATGCCAAGCTTGCGCTTGCCCTGCATTGCCGATTTAATAAATTAAAGTTAATTATGGCGGGCGGGGCAGGTGGCAAGACGGATCCGACCCAAATTCAGGTGGCAGATCTTAAGGATACTTACCAAGATCCGCTACTGGCTAAAGTCAGACAGCGACTTCGTCAAGATTATGGCATCAATCGTGCGATGAAAGAAAAATTCGGTATTCGTTGTGTTTTTTCATCACAGCCGCCGATTGTTGATAAGTCTTGTCAAGCAGGTGGTTTGCATTGTGGCGGCTATGGATCGGCCGTTGCAGTGACCTCAGTGGTGGGGATGATGTTGGTTGCTGAAGCGTTAAAATAACCTCAGCGTTTAATTTTTATCACGTAGTAGGACGGTGTTAATGAGATGATATCATATCCTATAGCAAACAATGAAAAACAGCGTCTAGCGGTATTGGATGAGTACCGTATCATCCAAACAAACAAAGAATGCGAATTTGAGCGTATTAGCGCATTGGCTAAGGCATTTTTTGGTACTAAGATTGTCGCTATTACTTTTTTGGATGCTGATATACAATTTTTTAAATCAAGAATTGGTCTAAAAGAACCTTCAACCAGCCGTGATGTTGCTTTTTGCAATTACACCATTACACAAAATGACACCTTTGTCACGCTCGATACTCACCAAGATACGCGATTTAAAAACAATCCTTTGGTCACCGGTTACCCTTATATTCGGTTTTATGCTGGCGCACCCATCGTGGTTCACGACAGTCAAGGTAGGGAATTTGCTTTGGGCGCGCTGTGTGTAATTGACGACCAGCCGCATCAAGATTTCGATGCCAATCAACAACGCGTGTTAGCAGATTTGGCGGCGATGGTCAGTGATACCTTAAAATTACGTCAGCAGCGTTACCAAGCTGAGCGCGCTGATGAGGTAAAGACCGCATTTTTGGCCAATATGAGCCATGAAATTCGCACGCCGATGAATGGTATCATGGGCATACTTGAATTACTTGAGCAGACACCGCTTGATACGCAGCAGCAACACTATATCAAATCGATTAAATCGTCCAATGAGCATCTGCTTACCATCGTCAACGATATTTTAGATTTATCCAAAGTAGAATCAGGTAAGATACGTTTTGAGAGTATCCCCGTTGATTTAGCACAGCTATGCCAAGACGTGTATCAATGCTTTTTAGCCACTGCAAAAGACAATAGCGTGGAGTTAGTCTTCGATTACTCTGACAACTTGCCCAAATATGTCAACGCCGATCCTGTGCGGGTGCGACAGATTTTAATGAATCTAGTCAATAACGCCATCAAATTTACCCCAAAACAAGGTAAAGTGACCATTCAAGCCATGAATGGCGGTGATAAGCACCAAATTAAATTCAATGTGATTGATACGGGAGTTGGTATTAAGCCTGAATCATTGGCAGTGATTTTTGATGCGTATAATCAAGCTGATAAGTTTACCCATCGGTTATATGGTGGTACAGGGCTAGGGCTATCTGTGTGCAAAGCGTTGGCAGAAGGGATGGGCGGCACGATTAAGGTAACCAGTGAAAAAAATAAAGGCGCAACCTTTACCCTATCTCTACCAATGATAGCAACTGATGAAATCAGCTATCAGCAGTGGCACCAAAGTCATGATGAAACCACAATACAACCGCGAGAACATCTACCTGCCCATGTTCTGCTAGCAGAAGACAATGAGCTAAATGCCATGGTCGCGGTCAAAAGCCTAAAAAAATATGGCTATGAAGTCACCCGAGCCAAAGATGGGTTAGAGGCCGTCAATTTTTATAAGGCTGACCCTAGCAAATATCACATCATTTTGATGGATCATCAAATGCCCATCATGGATGGGGTGGAAGCCACCAAAATACTCAAACAGTCGTTCAATCAGTTGCCGCCCATCATTGCAGTGACGGCACACGCCATGCATGGGGATAAAGAAGTATATCTTAATGCGGGCATGCAAGATTACTGTACCAAGCCCTATAAGCCTGAAGCGCTTGATGTGATGATTCAGCGCTGGCTGCATCATGTCGCCAACAAAATTTAAGAGATATTAATCACAAAATTTGCTTGCATTTGCGTAAACAATTGCTTACGGTAAAACCCTACCACAGTGTGTGGTAGGGTTTTATTTTTGTTGAAGTATTTTTGCTTTGTCACGGCTAAAAATGGCTTTGGTGACAGTGTTTTATAGAATTAAGAGCTAAAAAAACGCCTATGGGAAATTTTATTTTTTTACAAATTTTGGCAGCCGTCTGTGCCTTGTCCATCATTACCACGCTATTTAACAAGCGGATTTTGGACTTCCCACAAGCCATTGGGGTGCCCATTGTGTCGGCGGTACTGGTTTTCATTTTGCAGTGGAGTGCAAGCCTGCTCAATGGCAACGAGTTTATTACCATCAATATCACCAGTATCCAAAATGCGGTGCGTGATATCGATTTTTACGATTTTTTAATCAATGGGGTGATTTGTTTTATTTTGACGGCATCGGCGCTGACGTTTAAGGTGTCCGATCTCAAAAACTATTGGAAACCGATTGGGATTTTGGCAAGTATCGCATTGGCACTGTGTGCGCTGTTTTTTGCAAGCCTTATGTTTGGCTTTCAGTGGCTTATAGGGGCAAGTATTCCGTTCGCGGTATTGTTGTTACTGGGTGCGGCACTGGGCGCAACTGACCCGATTGGCATCAAAGGCGTGCTTAGTTCTATCAAAGCGCCGCGCCATTTGATGATTAAGTTAGAAGGTGAGTCGCTGTTCAATGATGCAGTGTGTATTGCGCTATTTATGACTATTTTGCATGGTCTGCAAGGTGATGGTTTTAGCATCGTTAAGACAGTAGAAGTGTTGTTGTATGAAATCGTGGTCGCAGGGATTATTGGTTGGTTTTTTGGGCAGATGACGCTGCGTATTTTAAGCGGTAAACACGAGATGGAATCACTGATTTTGACCACAGCATTTTTGGCGTGTGGGTCGTATTTAGTGGCATTGTATGCGCATGCTTCCGCGCCCATTGCTTGTGTGGTCGGTGGCTTGATTGTCGGTAACCGTTGGCACCAGATTTTAGACGAAGGTGAAATCACCTATGTGAATCACTTTTGGCACGCCATTGAGGGGATTATCAATTCATTTTTATTCACCCTTATCGGTCTGGAGCTATTTATTTTAGAGCTGAATACCTCGTTGATTTTGGGCGGTGTGGTGGCATTTATTTGTCTGCATTTATCCCGCTTTTTGGCAAATTTTGCGTCATTTAGCCTGCTATCTGATGTCCGAAAGACCAGTTATAACGGCAGTTTGACGATTTTATCGTGGGGCGGGGTACGCGGGGCGATTTCTTTGGCGTTGATTTTATCGGTTTCTAATGTGCCTGAATTGCAGCCCTATAGCAGCTTTTTGGTGGGTTATACCTTTATCGTGGTATTGATGTCGGGCGTGGTATGTGGTCTTGGGCTACCTGCGGTGATGAATGCGTTTTATCATAACCCCAACGAACCCAAAACTGGTTTTGCAGGGTGGTATCAAAGGCTAGTTAAACGCTTTAATCGCAAAGGCTACCAGTATGTGCTCAGCGAGGATGAGCAGGGCAATGAAGTCATTACCCGTTATCAGCCGCCACCTGTGGTGATTCAAGAGACGCCTAGTAGTGTCGGTATGGCGTTGCCACTGCCAAAAGTAATTGATAAAGATGGGCATGATGAATTGGCCCATCCCAATGGTTTTTAACTGTTGCTACCACAAAAAAAGACCTAGCAAATGGCTAGGTCTTTTTTTATACCACTAGATGATTAGAGGGCTGCGCGCAAAATCCGCTCAGACACTGCCAAATCATTGCTACGATGTTCACCAAGTTTGACCATATTATGTGCTTCTAATTGGCTTAAAATTGGCGCAATTGCAGACGCATCAAGGTCGGCATCTGACAATCTCACCGGTAAGCCAAGCTCACGGAAAAAGTTTTCGGTGTTGACAATCGCTTGTTCGATTTTATCCTCATCGCTACCTTCAGTGATATGCCAAACGTTTTTGGCATACTGTAGCAGCTTGTCTTTTTTGCTATCTTTGAGCTCACGCATCACCCCAGGCAACACAATGGTCAAGGTGCGGGCGTGGTCAATGCCGTGTAGGGACGTGAGTTCATGGCCAATCATATGAGTGGTCCAGTCTTGTGGCACGCCAGTGCCGATGAGACCATTGAGTGCCATTGTCGCTGTCCACATGATGTTTTTACGCGTTTCCATGTCGTTAGGGTTGGCTTTGACGGCACGGCCTTCTTCAATCAAGATTTTGAGCAGGCTTTCAGAGAAACTATCTTGGACTTTGGCGTTGACTGGGTAAGTCAGATACTGCTCCATCACATGCACAAACGCATCGCCCACACCATTCATCACTTGACGCTCAGGTAGTGTTAAGGTTTTGGCAGGGTCAAGAATCGAAAACTGCGGGAATACTAGCGGATTACCAAAAGGCAATTTGGCATGACGCTCACTATGATTGATAACGCCGCCTGAATTCATCTCTGAACCTGTTGCAGGAATAGTCAATACAGTACCGAGCGGTAGCGCATTTTGAATATCACGGGTATATCCTTTTAATGCTTCCCACGCTTTTTCATGGTCTTTGTCGTCATCTAAGGTGGCAGTCAATGCAACAAATTTGGTGCCATCAAGTACTGAGCCACCACCGACAGCGAGCAAAAAGTCAATGTTGTTGGCATGTACCAAATCGACGGCTTTCATCAAGGTATTAAATTCTGGATTTGGCTCAATGCCGCCAAATTCAAAGATTTCACGCTGTTTACCTTGTAGCGCGGTTTTCACCTCATCGAGTGTGCCGGTTTTTTTGGCAGAGCTACCGCCATAGGTGATAAGTACGCGGGCATTATCAGGGACAAGATTGGCGAGTTCTTTGATTTGACCTTCGCCAAATACGATACGCACGGGGTTGTAATATTGGAAATTATTCATGCCGATCCTTAAGAATTTGTTATTGTTAATACATTGCCACTTGTAAAAATGCACCATGGCACTTATTAAGTAAACGTTACGCTCAAACACAGAGCTATCATAGAATAAAATAGTGAAAGCAATTGCAATAATTTGTCTAAAACTCGCAACAGCTTTTTAAAAACAAATGCTTTTTAAAAACAGATGCTTGCTAAAACGTAGTCTTTGCTCAAGCTTCTAACAGCAGATTAACCTGTGAAAATTACGCTGTGACGAAGTTTGATAGCAACGTATATAAGTCTAAAATCCTTATAAACAAGGATGCTGCAACAATTTTTTTATCAAGTTGGTTATGACTTGAAACTAGCAGCGTCCAATAACTTAACGAAAGATGAATCAACAATCCCGAGGAATGTATGTCTTACTCCGCTCTTTTATCACCGATTAACGTGGGCGCGATGCGCTTGCCAAACCGCGTCTTTATGGCGCCATTGACCCGTCTGCGTAGTGCTGATTTGCCAGATGGAACAAAAAATATTGGTGGCTTGCCAACGCCACTCATGGCAACCTATTATACCCAGCGCGCTAGCAGTGGTTTGATTATCACAGAAGCCACGGATATCGCAGCCGATGCCAAAGGCTACGCAGGTGCGCCCGGTGTTTTTAGTGACGCACAAATTGCAGGCTGGAAAATGATTGCTGATAGCGTACACCAAGCAGGCGGTCATATCGCTATGCAGCTATGGCACACAGGGGTGGTATCGCATTATAGCTTGCGCCCACAAGGTCAGCCGCCTGTATCAGCATCAACCGTGGATTTGGGTGATGCGGTACGTACCTCGTTAAGAGATGACGAAGGCAAAGTATACCGTGTGACTGCCACGCCAGCGCGTGAGATGACCACCGCAGAAATCAAACAAACCGTCGATGATTTTGCCAATGCCGCGCGTAATGCGATTGAAGCGGGCATGGATGTTATTGAAATCCACGGTGCACACGGCTATTTGATTCATCAATTCTTGTATGAGAGCGTCAACCAACGCAGCGATGAATACGGTGGTAGCTTAGAGAACCGTATGCGCTTTTTGAAAGAAATTTTAACCGCAGTCACTAACGCCATTGGCAGTGACAAAGTGGGTATCCGTATTTCTCCACTGGGTCAATTCAATGGTGTGGATGCCGGTAGCGAAGACGATGCATTAGCAATTATCAAACTGATTGATAGCTTTAACCTAGCCTATTTACATATCTCTGAGCCAGACTGGGCAGGTGGAAAACCCTTTACCGCAGAATTCCGTCGCCAAATTCGTGATGCTTATCACGGCGTGCTTATCGGTGCTGGTGGCTATACCGCAGAAAAAGCAGACGCGCTGATTCGTGATGGCTTAATTGATGCCGTCGCGTTTGGTCGCAGTTATATCGCAAATCCAGATTTGGTTGAGCGTTTTGACCAAAATGCGCCGCTTAATAAAGCGAACTCAGCCACTTTTTATGGTGGCGATCAAGAAGGCTATACCGATTATCCTGCGTTAGCCCAATAATTGTACTAGCAAAAATAATCGTATTAGCGAATATGAAAACCCCGATTGTGTGACGACATGAGCGGGGTTTTTTATTGTATTGATAAAATAAACAAATGTTTTTTACTAAACTTATCATGAAAGTGAATAGAAAATCTGCTAATAATAATCAAGCGGCAATAGGAAATTGTCATATTAAACAATAGTCAAACAAAGACAAGGAGAACGAAATGAAAAGACGTTTTACAGCCCCCTTATTTGGTGCAGCTATAGCCATGCTATCGGTAGCGGCAACCATCCAAACTGCCACTGCCGCGGCAGCTACCAAAATTATTTTTCCAAAGGGTAGTTACTGCGCCAGTTATTCAGGCGATTTTAGCAAAACTAAAACTTATAGCCTGTATCTGCTAAAAAATCAAGATTTTGAAGTGAAAGCCGCCAATATGGAAGACGGTATCCAGATTAGAGATGCACGGGGTGTGCTGCGAGGTCAATGGATTGACGACAATACCTATCGAATTCACACGCGCACGAAAGGTCTGCATTATGTGACAGTACGCAGTCCGTATGGCGACCAACAAGTTGAGTTTTGCGCGTATTAATTTAATAAGGATTGTGTGATTAGCCAAAACTTGAAAATACCACCATTAACACCGGTGAGATGATATTGACCAAAAATCCAAAGCTCATGGCAAGCGGTACCACTTCATTTCCCCCTGAGCTTTGGATGACCGGCAAAGTAAAATCCATGGTGGTCACCCCACCCAAACCCACCGCTGTGGTTGGGTATTTGCGAATCAGCATAGGGATAAACAGTAGCGCTGTGAACTCACGTAACAAATCATTGAGCAATGCCACACTTCCCCAAACGGCGCCATACGCATCAGTCATGATAATCCCCGACAACGAATACCAGCCATAGCCAGAAGATAGCGCTAAGCCTTGGGTAAAGGTCACATTAGGCATTATCAGTGCGTACACTAAACCACCGACTGCCACACTGAGACAAAAAATCACACAGGCTTGTACGCCGCGTTTGTTGACCAATACCTGCCGCAACGTCATTCCCGAATGCGACAACTGAAAACCCACCAATAAAATCAGCAAAATCAACAAACCCTTGATGATGCCATCAATCGGCAAATCCGTTATTGGCAATAATTTGCCCAGTATAAAACCCAACACCACACAGCACAACTGAACCAGGCTTCCTGTGATGCTAAAACCTGCTTGGCTATGCTCATGGGGAAGGGCACGTTGCCAAGGATGCAGCCTGTCAAATATCAGCAAACTGATAAAACCTGCGCCTAGGGTACAAATCGCCAATACCGCCACATTGGTACCAATAAACCCAATCTGCGCGCCTAAGTCAGCAATCTGCGACAACGAAAGACCAATAAAGGTTAAAATCACAAACACCAAGTTGGTCAGTAGTTTGTCTACCAGCGGCATAAATCGTTGCGGTAATGGCAGTAAAAACCCGACCACCAAGGGGGTAAGAATCAGAATAAGGGTGATAAAGTTTTCTAACATACCGCGACGCTTCCAGACAGGGTTTAAACACAGGCTAATCGCAATATTTTGCAGTTAGCGCTTGGTTTAAAAAATTAAAAGTGGCTATTGTACCCATAAATGCATCAAGTTGGCGAATATTTGCCATAATGCGTGATTTAAGCATGCAATCAATTGCTTGGTAACACATTTGTAGTATGATTGACCAAATAGTTGTGTAAGATAGTCACATCCAATCATCTTATGTGTTAGATGACTCTATTAGCCGTTAATTTTTTTTAATTTGTAGGATTGTTATGAGACATTTTTATTTCGATATTGTCTTTACCACGATTGCATTGGCAATTGCAGCGTGGTGGGGTTTTTCGCATGGCGGTGTCAGTGCCATGCTCTCGGCGTTATTTATCACCTTGATTCTGGCAGTGATGGAAATCTCGCTGTCGTTTGATAATGCCGTGGTTAATGCCTCGGTACTCAAAACGTGGGATAAGTTTTGGAAAATGATTTTCTTGACTGTGGGTATACTCATCGCGGTATTTGGTATGCGTCTAGTATTCCCGATTGTCATCGTCGCACTGACTGCCGATATGGGCATGATGGATGTCATCAACATGGCGCTCAACAACCCGAAAGAATACTCGGCAAAGCTCATTGAGCACCATGCTGAGATTGCGGCGTTTGGTGGTATGTTTTTATTGCTCGTCTTTTTAAACTTCTTGTTTGATGAAAAAGAAGTCATGTGGTTTAAATGGCTTGAGCGTAAATTGGCAAGATTTGGCAAAGTCGATGCCATGAGCGTTTTTGTGGCATTGGCGTTATTGATGATGACGCTGTTTTGGGTTGATCCAGCGCGTAAAGCCGCTGTATTGACCGCAGGTGTGTTTGGCATTTTGATTTATCTAGCCACCAATGTTTTATCAAGCCTTTTAGAAGGGGCGGACGATGATGATGAATCAACCCCCGATGTGATTGAAGGCAAAGAAGTCGCTGGCGCGATTGCCAAAGGCGGTATTGCAGGCTTTTTATACCTTGAAGTACTTGATGCATCGTTTAGTTTTGATGGGGTGATTGGTGCGTTTGCCATTACCAATGACGTGATTATCATCATGCTCGGTTTGGCAATTGGTGCGATGTTTGTGCGATCCATGACCATTTTCTTGGTAGAAAAAGGCACGCTCGATGAGTTTGTGTATCTAGAACATGGCGCGCATTATGCGATTGGTGCGTTGGCGGTTATCATGCTATTGGCAACTGTGCATATCGAAGTGCCAGAAATCGTGACGGGTTTGATTGGTATTGCCTTTATCGTATGGGCAGTGATTAATTCTATCAGCTACCGTAAACGCGAAGAAGCCTTGGCGAAACACTAAAAAACGCTAAAAGACGCTAAACAGACTGAGGCTCATGCCTAACAGTAGCGGTATTTTGTATGCTGACTTGAGCTTAATATCCCTTAAGCTTTTGACACATAAATATAACAGCTTAATGTAGCCGAATGGTGGACAAATTATATCACCAAAGGTATAGTTAAAACGTGGGTTTCGGCTCACGTTTTGTTTTTTTAGGCGATTTTTTACGGTGTTTGGGTCTTTTATTCTGGGCGTTTTTAGTCTGGGCGCGCTTTTGGTCTAGGCACTTGTAGTCTGAGCGTGAAAGGCACAGCGCATGACAACAGACATCGATTTTCTTACTTGATTTCAAAAATTTATTACAAAGGATAAAACAATGGCAATTAGCTTAACCAAAGGTGGTAATGTTAATTTATCAAAGGAAGCACCGAATTTAACCAACATGGCCGTTGGTCTTGGCTGGAACCCACGTGCCACTGACGGGCAAGCCTTTGACTTAGACGCGATCGCGTTTTTGGTCAATGAATCGGGTAAAGTACGGGCAGATGCAGATTTTATTTTCTTTAACAACCTAAAATCATCTGATGGCTCGGTAGAGCATACGGGTGATAACCGCACCGGTGAAGGGGATGGCGATGATGAAGTCATCAAAGTAGATTTGACTAAAGTCCCAGCCGATGTAAGCAAAGTGGTATTTTGTGCGGTGATTTATGAAGGTCAAGCGCGTAACCAAAATTTTGGTCAAGTAGCAAACGCTTATATTCGTATCGTCAATACCCAAGGCGGCGCTGAAGTGGCTCGTTATGATTTGTCAGAAGACAGCAGCACCGAGACAGCGATGATTTTTGGTGAGCTTTATAAGAATAATGGCGAGTGGAAATTCCGCGCGGTTGGACAAGGTTTTGCTGGCGGTTTAGGGCCATTGGCTGCGTCATATGGCGTTGCTGTTTAGTTTTTTGGCTAAAATCTTTTAACATTTTTTTAACAATGGGGTGGCATCGGCTTGCCCCTTTTTTTCAGCATAACTATTTTTTTAACCTGAGCGCTTTTTAAGCTTCAGCGCTTTTTTAAGCCAAGGGCTTTTTCAAACTTAGCTACTTTTATTATCATTTTTGCCACTTAGTCTATAAGGATACATTAACCTATGGCAGCGACGTTTAGTATGATTGGGACGATTGAGCCATTTTTGCATTGTAATCTCAAAAAAGGCGATTCGATTTATTGCGAATCCAACGCCATGGTCATGATGGAGTCAAATCTTGAGCTCAAAGGTCAGATGCGTGGCGGCATCATGCAAGCTTTGATGCGCCGATTTGCCAATGATGAGTCGATTTTTCAACAGCAAATTGAAGCGGTCAATGGTGAGGGTGACTGCTTACTGGCGCCCACGCTTGATGGCGATATGCAAATTTTGGACGTCGGCGCCAATCAGTATACGCTTAGTGACGGTGCCTTTGTGGCAGCGACTAATGGCGTTGATTTGCGTGCCAATATCCAGCGCAATTTAGGCGGCGCTGTATTTGGGGATACGGGTGGCTTTATGGTCATGCAAACGCAAGGTCAAGGTCAGCTCGTGGTATCGGGGTTTGGCTCTTTGTTTGAGATTGATGTCACGCCTGATAAAGATGTAATTATTGATAATGGTCACGTGGTATGCTGGGATAGCCGACTGCAATATAGCCTGTCAATGGCCACCAGCCAGAAAAAAGGCTTTTTGGGCAATATCATCAATTCAGTCACGAGCGGCGAAGGCATGGTACTAAAGTTCTCAGGTCAAGGCAAAGTAGTAATTTGCTCGCGTAACCGTGATACTTACCAAGGCTGGATTCAAAGTTTACTGGGGTCAAACTCAGGCGGACGCGGTGGCAATGAAGGTATTTTAGGCGGTTTTTTATAGTCATTTTGTGCCAAGCCTTTATGAACCGCTTAAAACATAGCTAGAATAGTAAAAAAATAAAATAAGGAAACCAACATGGCAGTGAATTTATCAAAAGGTCAAAAAATCTCGTTAGAAAAAGAAGCAGGTGGTGCACTTAACCAAATCAAAATGGGTCTGGGTTGGGATGTCGGTGCTGCGCCGCAAAAATCAGGTGGATTTTTGGGTGGCTTGTTTGGCGGTGGTGGCAGTGGCGGCAGCATTGACTTGGATGCGTCGTGTATCATGCTTGATGCCAACAAACAAATGGTGGATGCAATTTGGTTTGGACAATTGCAGTCAAAAGACAGTAGCATACAACACACAGGCGACAACCGCACGGGTGCTGGCGATGGTGATGACGAAGTGATTAATGTCAACTTATCTCGTATCCCTGACCATGTGCAAGCCTTGGTTTTTACTGTCAATAGCTTTACGGGTCAAACTTTTGCCACGGTCAATAATGCGTTTTGTCGTTTGGTGAATGCCAGCAATAACAGTGAAGTTGCCCGTTATGATTTGTCAGCCCAAGGCAGTCATACCGCGCTGATTTTGGCAAAAATTTATCGTCATAACGGTGAGTGGAAAATGCATGCCATTGGTGAAACCGCGTCAGGTCGTACCTTTCATGATTTGATGCCTGCGATTTTACCGCACGTGTAACCGCGCTTTTTGATGTGAAGCAATAATGTGCAGCCATAAAAAAAGCCCTGTGATACGCAGGGTTTTTTATTTTGACCACTATTTTTGACAAGTTTGTGTGGATTTTGCGTTGGTGGGTTTTGCATACGGTGTGGGTTTGCTAAAATAGCGGCGATTTAGTTTTGCACTGTTGAATTTTACAGTCATTTTTCTACAGTCAGTTTTTTAAAATCACTTTAGCGAATTGACTCAAATAATTTTATGACAACAACCCACCGCTACAAAGGAATCCAACACCATGCCATTTAATCGTTTACAGCCGATTTTGATAGCAAGTTTGCTGCCGCTGCTGGTTTTTACTTGGTTTAGCCGTGACTACATTGGGCAGATTGATTTTTGGCTGTTGTGGCTGGTGGCGATGACCTTGGTCGGGTTGCCATTGGTGTTTGCAGAGATTGGTTTGGCGCATCGTAGTGGTACGTCGCCGCTGGTCGGTCTGCCCATGCTGACCCGTGAAGCTGACGTGTCAACGGTTTGGCGAGGTTTTGGTTGGCTGACTATTGTGTTGTTGCTCGCGGTTGTGGGGCATTTACTGGCGAGTAGTGGCGAGATTATCCATCCGCTGGTGAGCAATATTGCTCTGCCTGCCTTGTTAGCTATCATGGTGCTGCTAATGATTGGTTTGAGTTTTATCAAGCATTTGGCAGGTTGGTTGGCGGTCGGTTTTGCCGTTGCGGCGTTGGTTGTCAATGTCATGCAGGGTGGGTTTGTGGCGTGGCAGATGACAGCGACGTCCTTGACGGAGTGGGCAGGTGCGGTAGTGTTGGCGCTGGTCTGTGTGGGCGCAGGTACAGGACTATACTGGCATGCGCGCACCCACCAAATGCTCACGATGAACACTACGGCGACAGATCAAGCACGCGAATCCGCGAGTCGGTATGTATTACCGGTGTGGAGTTTTCAGTTATTAGCGGGTGCGCTGATTGCCATGACTTTATCGCCAAACAGCTCGATGGCGGCAGTGCTGAATGCATTGGCGATGTTGGCAGGGGCGGCGTATTTACTGCATATTTTGACCCATCAAGTGTCATTACGTTGGCAGCAACAGCAATTTAATTTTTTGGCATTGGTGGTGTTGGCAGTGCTTAGTCTTGCGCTAGCCATGGTACCAACCGCTTGGCTCAATCAGCTAATTATCGTGATAAGTTTAGTCACGGCGGTATGGCTAGCCGTATTTGCAGGGTGGCAAATGAAAATCAGCCATTTGCGCAAATCATTGAATTTTAGCTCAGAAGGCTTATATAACCTTTGGCGCATTGCGGTGCGTATTATTGTGCCATTGGCGGTGGTTTTGGCGATGGTGGGGTGGGTGCTAGGATTGGCAAAATGATTACCGTAGATATAGCGTTTGCGCCCGATAGCCAAACACAGTTGCGGTTAACCCTGCAACTCGCCGATGATAGCCGGGTGATTGATGCAGTCAATGCCACAGGCTGGCAACAGCAGTATCCGCAGATTTTTAGCTATAGTGTCGGTGTGTTTTCCCATAAACTAGACTGGCAAAGTGCGATCAACACAGGCGATAGAATCGAAATCTATCGCCCTTTAACTATCGACCCGCAAAACAAACGCAAATTACTGTCCAAAAAATCCAAGTGATGAGGGCGTGACCCAGTATTATTGTGTATTGCATAAAAAAAGCCAATCACAGCATCACGGCAATGATTGGCTTTTTTAGTCAAAAAAACTTACTGAGTCACCGCTGGGCGCTCGATACGGGTGACAATACCATTTTGGTCAAAATAAATTTTGGCGTATTGTTGCGCGTTGTGAATCGCTGGCTTGTTGGCGCGTTTGGCGTTAGTACCTGGGGTAAAATCATACAGGTAATCCCAACGTACCGGATTTAGGGTGTCTCTAAAGGTTGGGCTACCTAGTATATACAGCACTTGATTGGCATTCATACCCACTTGCACTTGGCTTAATTTGTCTTCATGAATCGGCTTGCCTTGTGGGATATCGATTTTGTACACGCTAAACCATGAGCAACCTGGTAATACAGTGACGCTGCTAATTACGGCAACCAAAGGCAGGACTGCCAGTTTTTTTGATAGTGTTGTGATAGATGTCATTTGTCAAACCGCTTTGAGATGGTGAACGATAAAATTTACGACTTATCATACGTGATTTGGGTTTTTTTGCCTACCTATTGACCCCAAAATTTAAATTATTTTACATACAGTTAATGTTTGGGTGTAAAACACCGCGGTGTTTGGTGTTTGGTGTTTGGTGTTTGGTGTTTGGCGTTCTGGTGGTTGAAATACTTTGTGTATAGTCTGCCTTCGCCCGTCATCTGTTAACGGGCGCTTTTGCCAGTGATGTCACGTTTTTTTACTGTGGGATTTTATCGAATTTGTTATTATAGTGAGAATTTTCAGTTTATAAGCGACACCTGATAGGGTGTAAGGATTTATATGTCGTCTTTTACCAACCAAGATTTGCGTCGTGCCGGTTTGAAAGTCACGTTACCGCGTTTGAAAATTTTAGAATTGCTAGAAAAAGCCGAATCCCATCACATGAGCGCAGAAGATGTGTATAAAGCCTTGATGGAGCACGGTGAAGATGTGGGGCTTGCGACTGTTTACCGCGTGTTAACCCAGTTTGAACAAGCGGGGATTGTCGAGCGTCACAATTTTGAAAACAACTTGTCAGTGTTTGAAATCGCCAAAGATGAGCACCATGATCATTTGGTATGTGACCAATGCGGCAAAATCATTGAATTTCACAATGAAGAAATCGAAGCGCTGCAAGAAAAAGTCGCCAAAGACTTTGGCTTTACCCTATCAGGGCACTCGCTGGTACTGTATGGAATTTGTGACAACAAAGACTGCCAAAATTCAGTAAAACGCTAATGCCTTGGTGCCTTAATAGATGAATAGGTTAAAAAACTCACTTGCAAAAATCAGTCACAAAACTTAATTAAAAAAGCGGCTAGATAAATTTTATTTAGCCGCTTTTTTTTCTGTTGTCTGTTGTCCGTTGTTTATTGTCTATCATTTATTGAACACTATGATGCGGCTTTAGTTCTGATAATTTAAAGCCAGCGATTAATAGCGCTGCGCCGTACACCACAGCGCCCACCACACACAGCGCCAATAGCGCAACAATACGAATACCTTGATGCGCGGTAACGGGGAAAAAATGAATACCAGCGGCAAGTGCCAACCCCATTGCCCCATTTGCGATGGCAAAGATAACCGCTAATCGTCGCCAAGCCGCACCAAAGCGGTAAATACCTTGGGTATGTAAATAAAAATATAACAGCGCCGCATTGATAAAAGACGCCAGTGTATTGGCAAGCCCTAGCCCTGCATGGGGCGCGATTTGCCACTTTTTAAATAACCCAGCCAGTACGAGGCTTAGCACGACATTGGCAATCACGCTAATCACACCGACTTTGACAGGGGTGCGACTGTCATGACGGGCAAAAAAAGCCGGGGCAAATATTTTAATCAGCATAAATGCCAAAATCCCACCCGACAAGCACTGTAGCGCAAGCCCACTCATCATGGCATCTTGCCGCACAAATTCCCCATGTTCAAACAGGGATATCATAAGCACATTACTAATCATGCCAAGCGCGATGGATGCAGGTACCCCGACCAGCACCGTCAGCCGCGTCGCCCAATCTAGGGTGTGTCTAAATTGTTGATGGTCATCGCTTGCGATACTTTTGGATAGAATGGGCAAAATCACCGTGCCAATCGCCACCCCAATCAGCCCTAGCGGCAACTCACTCATCCGCTCTGCGGTATACAACCAAGAGACCGAGCCATCGACCATGGTTGAAGCCAGTACCGTGTTGACCAGCATATTGATTTGGGTGACTGATACCCCAAACAGCGCAGGCAGCATGAGTTTTAAAATCCGTCGCACGCCGGGATGACGAAAGCTGACCTTTGGCATCACGAGCAGCTGATGGCTGTGCAATTGCGGTAATTGAATCAATAGCTGCAGCAAACCTGCCACCGCAACGGCATAACCGACTGCCAAAATTGGCTTGGCAAGCAGCGGCGCTACCCAAATCGCGCCCACAATCATACACACATTTAAAATCACCGGTGCAAAGGCAGGCAAGGCAAACCGCCCCACGCTTTGCAAAATACTACTAGCAAACGCGGTCATGGCGATAAATAACAAATAAGGAAAAGTGATACGAAGTAGCTCAACGGCCGTGACAAATTTGCTAGGCTCATGCAGATAACCGACCGCAAACACAGCAATCACGGCGGGCGCGAAAATGACTATCACGGCGGTTAAGCCTGATAAAATCAACAATAACGTACCTGCCACCCGACTGATAAGAATTTGAATGCCGAGCAAGGCTTGTTTGCTATCGGTCATGTCGTTATTTTGGGCTTGGTGTTGATAATCGGATAGTACAGGGACAAAAGCTTGGGCAAAAGCGCCTTCAGCGAACAGCCGCCGCAAAAAATTGGGCAATTTGAAGGCTACCAAAAACGCATCCATCATGCCCCCCGTACCAAACACGCTCATCAATACCATGTCGCGAATCATGCCCAAGATACGTGAAAATAAGGTAAAGAAACTAACAATAGCGGTGGATTTGATAAGTTTTGACATGAAAGAATCGCTGCAAGTTTTGCCGAGAAGTGGGTGTTGTGATGGGATTTTGTAGTTTGATTTGGGCGCTGTTACTTTGGAAAATCGTTATTTTGCAAAATTGTCATCTTACAAAATCGTTATTTTGCAAAATTGCCATAGGATAAATGTTGGAAAATCATCTAATGGCTGATTTCACTTTTATTGACCATGTTTCTATTGACCATGCTTCTTAATTTCACCCAATCAAAATACAGACCAGGGTCGGACTTGCGGCCGCGTGCGATATCGCTGTGACCGGCTAGATGATTGATGGTTTTGGGATAAGCTTGATAAATCGCGGCAATCACGTCACTTAAAGCTTGGTATTGCCTGTCATCAAACTCGCTATAATCATCACCTTCTAGCTCAATCCCAATCGAATAGTCATTACAGTTTGGCACGCCCAAATAACTAGATTTGCCAGCATGCCAAGCACGCGCATCAAATCTCACAAACTGCGTGACCCTACCATCGCGCTCAATAAACAAATGCGCGGAGACCTGCTGCTGATAGATGGTAGCAAAATACGGATGCGCTTTGGGGTCTAACTGATTTTGAAAAAATGCACGAACAAAATGCTCGCCTTGGTCATTTTTTAGACCAAATTCACTGGGCGGCAAGCTAATGTTATGAATCACAATCAGGTGAATATCGTTAGGGTCGGGGCGCTCACCAAAATTGGGTGACGCCACAAACTCGCATGGGCTTAACAAACCCTGCTCAATGCTAAATCCCGACATAACCATACCCCGCCCAATCATCCAAATGGTGTTTAAAATAGTTGGTAAAACGCTACTCAATGCTGTGGCTAATTTAGCATAAAATGGGCTTATCATCACCTTAACTGAAAGACACAGTTAAAAAAAAGCAATTTTGCAAAAAAATGGTATGCTATCGCTAAGCTGATAAGAAGGGTAGGGCATCTGATGGATACGATTATAGCGGCGTTGATACTGGCAGTGGTGGGGGCGCTTTATAAAATTTTTGCCCAACAAAAAGCAATTACCCGGCTTGAATCCAAGCTCGACAACCTGCAAAAACAACTCGCTGACGTTATGGCAACCGTGTATATCTTAAGCAGCGAGTCCAAGCCATCATCTACCCAGCAATCGGCAAGCGATATCCGCCAAAATCAGCCTGTCACTGAACCTGTTACTGAAACTATTACTGACCCCATCACGCAGCCCATCGGTCAAACCTCTGTCTCAGCGCCCCTTCCAGTGCTCCTCCCAGCCTTAGACTCTTTGCCAATGGCGAACACGCTTGACGCTTCGGTTAGTTCAGCTCCGCCAACGGCAACGCAGCCGTCAGTGAATGACGCAGCCCCACCGTATCAACCTAGCGTATCACCTGCATCATCTCCTTCTTTAAAAGATGATGAAAGTGCTACCAATATTGTGACATCGCTTTGGGCAAGTGCCACCCAATGGTTCTTTGGGGAAAACTTGGTGGTGCGTGTCGGTGCACTGGTGTTGCTAGTGGGCGTGGTGCTATTACTCAAACTTGCCAGCCAATATATTGAGGTATCGATGCCTGTGCGCATGGCGTTGGTAGCGTTGGGTGGCTTGGTGATAACGGCAGTCGGCTATCGCACCACTGCCAAAAAACGCAGTTATGGGTTGACTTTGCAAGGTGTCGGCTTTGCGGTGATTTATTTGACGGTGTTTGCGAGTTTTAAATTGTATGGACTACTACCATCAACCTTAACCTTCGGCGTGCTTGCGTTACTGGCAGGGTTAACAGTGATGTTTTCGGTGTGGCAAAATGCGCTGCCGCTTGCGGTCTTGGCGTTCGGCGGGGCGTTTTTTGCGCCGATACTGGTCAGCCGACCTGACGGTAGTGTGGTGATGCTATTTAGTTATTATTTATTACTCAATATAGCGGTTGCGGTGATTGCCCATTATCGCACTTGGAAATTGCTCAATGCGCTAAGCCTAGCGGTGACTTTTGGGCTTGCGTATGTGTGGGGATTTCGTGCATTTAGTGGCAATAGTGAAGGTGCAGGCTGGCTGTCATTACGCTGGCAACTGCTCGGGTTATTGGTTGGGCACATGGCGCTGTATTTGTTTATTGCAGTTAGATACTCTCAGCAGGTCGTAAGTTATAACCAAACGCTGCTACAAATGAACACAGGGGTAGCCAAACGCCCGATTATATCGATAGATTCAGGATTGTTGTTTGGTACAGCGTTACTGGGGTTTGGGCTGATGGCAAGTTTGCTCAATGATTTGCCTTATCATCTGGCCTTTGCTAGCAGTGCGTTATCAGCTATTTATTTGAGTCTAGGATTGTGGCTGCTCAAACATCATCGCCGTGGCATCGCAGGTGACCCACAAGCCAACAACCACTTTGATAACAGCTTTGAGCTACTTATTGAAGCAAGCCTTGCGCTCGGCTGTGGGTTTTTGGCTTTGGTGATACCACTGGCGCTATCAGCCAAATGGATTAGTATCGGTTGGGCAGTGCAGGGTGCTGCATTGGTGTGGCTCGGTGCGCGTACCCAAAGACGCTGGACGGTATATTTTGGGTTGGCATTGCAAGCCTTTAGTATCCTGTTATGGGTGGGCTTTGATACCCTAATGCGGCATTGGTATGGGTTACTTGATCAATTATCTATTCCGCACCAAATGTCTATAGTGGCGGCTTCATCCACCTTGCCACTGACCGTATTGACAGCGTGTGTGCTGCTGTCTGCTTTTATGTTGCGTCAGCACAGGGGCAATATTGCGGCAGCTACACCCCAAACGGCAGCCACACCCCAAGCTAAAGCCCAACCTCAGCCTCAAACGCAACCTGCGGCAGTCAAAACGACGCATAAAAGGGTTCAACAAATCGCTGATAATGCCAGTCACAGCTTTGTTGCGACCGCGCTTGTGGTTGTTGGGTTTGTGCTGTATCTGTCGGCGATTTTATCTGCAGACCCCTTTTGGAACAACGGTGGCAAAACCACCACTATCAAAATTGCCGTGGGTATAGCGGTATTTTTAATTGTGGGACAGCTGATTCATCAGCGTTTTGTTTGGCGCAGTATGCGTAAGGTGAGCCGCTTGATTTTACCGTTTGCGATGATGAGCTGGGTGCTAGTCTGTCTCACCCATGTTAAGGTCGAGACGGTTGTAGACCTAAACGATTATCACATCAAAGCATTTAGCGGGTTGGGGCGTTATTTGCTCGCCATGCTCGGCTGTTTAGCCATCGCAAAATTGCTAGGGGGGTGGCTGCTTAGTCGCTGGTACCGCGACCGACTCGATACAAGCGTTGACGCGCTCGTTTGGTTTTTGGTACTGATTGCCATGCTAACTTGGATGCTGCAACAAGTGCCATTTAACTATTGGCAACATGCCCAAGAGCTTCGAGCCATTATCACTATTTTACCGACCGTGCTGGCTGTGCTTGGGTTGATGAGTTTGTTGTTGCTGCCAAAACTTCAGGCGTTTGCTGATCGTTTGCTGGGTTGGTTAGAGGTTGATACGTTGCTCAAGCACAGTGCTTATATTTTGGTACCGATGACCTTTATTTGGAGTTTATCTGCCAATTTCTCGTTAGATGGTCAGCTGTTGGGCGTTTATCTGCCGCTGCTCAATCCGCTGGATTTGACTTTAATCAGCATTTTACTGTACCAATCTTATGTGGCACTCAAAGTTGATAGCAACTATCGTACTATCGTTTTGGTGGCTTGCGGTCTAGGGGTATTTGTGACGGTCAGTAGTATGTTGGTACGTGGGTTTGCCAGCGGTTGGGGGACACCGACTTGGGAACATGGTGCTTGGTCAGTCAGTATGGTACAGACGGGGCTGACTATCTTATGGACCGTCATAGCAATGGTATTGATGTTCTTGGCAAATAAAAAAGCCATTCGCTTGGTATGGTTTGCCGGTATCGCATTATTGACCATGGTGGTTGCCAAGTTGGTATTGATTGATATGTCGAATACCAGTGCGGTACTGCGTGTGGTGTCTTTTATTGGGGCAGGCTTGTTGATGCTAGTCATTGGTTATCTTGCACCCTTACCGCCTAAGTCAAGTAAACCTAAGGCAGGTAAACTCAAGCCAAATAAACTTAAGTAAGACAAACCCAATGCAGCCAAAAAAAGCTAGGTAAACCCCTGCTAAAAATCGTGGATAACGTGGGTTATTTTTCGTATTTACGGCAGGCGGGCTTAGCTAAATACACAAGGACTTGCTGCCTAATTGTCTTCAAATTGTAACATCTGGCTAGAATTTATCCAAAATATCAGTTCTCTTGTTAGTGGTTTGTAGCACGGTATAGAAGTTTTGAGTGGGTATTGTTAATATCCTTATAGGGTAAAGCTTTGTATCAACCAAATTATAAATCTAATTACTATCAATGAGTTAGAATGCTATTGATCATTTTTCTAATATGACAAATTAAGGTTGATACTGCCTGCTGATGCTAACCATGCGATGCTAGGCTTTTCAAATTTTTTAGATTAGTTATAACTGACGGCTTTATGTCGATAACCCAAACATACGCTACGCTGCTTCTTGGGATGATTAATCTGGTAGGTCGGGGTTTTGTCAATGTGCTTCGCAATTTGCTAAGTTATAAAGCAACATAAATTATTAAGTAGCTATGCAGCTAAAATGAAGTAACAATGAAGCTAAAATGAAAAACAATAAGCACTGTCACGTGAGATTAGCCAAACACCGCGCCTGTATTTTATCGGCAACTTTAGTTTCGCCGCTATTGTTAGTAGCTATCATTTACACGCAGGCAGATGCCCAAAACCCCACGCAAACGGCATCCGTCACTGTTGCCTCGCAAAAAACCACCACGACCACGGTAGCGCCTGCCATCGTTGACAATTCAGAGCATGACACTGACAGTATCAGCTATGGCTTTGAGGCATTGCAAAATAGCTTTGCAATCGACATTGATTTACCGGGAGAAAATCAAGAGGACAATCCCAACAGCGCCCAACTGGTAAAATTTTCGTCGTTAACGCCCAGTTTGTTAGCTTTAATCATGCAGCAAAATGGCGTAAGTATTAGCGATAAACAAAATTACCGCTTGGTTGATGCCAAAGGCCATATTATGCCGATGGCGATTCGTCCTGTCAGTAAACAATCATCCGTCAATCAAGTATTGCAAGTAGTGAGCGTGGAGACGGATAACCCCAATGCGGTGGAAAAATTACGCCATGCGTTGACTGTACAGCTTGATAACCCAGACAATCAACAATCGATTAACATTGACCTTAGCAATTTACCTTCAAACCCAGTCGCTGCTGTTACTAATAGCCCGGTCAGAACTTGGTGGTTAACCAATCCCAACTTTGCCAAAACCCAACCTGCTTTATCAACCGCGCAAGCAGTCAATCTTTGGCTAAAATTTTTACCCGTGAATTCAGCCCAGCCCAGCAAGCGCCCACTGCAACTGCAAATTTATGGCAGTGATGACTTGCAAAGCTGGCAGATGGTCAGCCAAACCGTGGTCAGTCCCTTTAGCCCTAGCCAACGTGGTCAACCTAGCCAACCTAGTCAAATGGTAGCGCCGCAAGCTGACGGCAGCAATCAGCCAATAGCGACAGGCAATGCTATTGCCATCGAGCCGCAGCAAGCCAATTATCGGTATTGGCAAGTGGTGGCAAATCAGCCTATCAATCTTGAGGCAGCCAGCTTAAATCGCATGGTGAGTGAGGCAAGTTTCTTCTTGACTCGCGCCAGTTTTTCAAAAACTAAAGATGACGCGAACCAATGGCGGCTTAGCCTTGCTCAGCCCATGTTGACCACAGGGGTGAGTTTTTTTGTCCCCGAAAATCAGCTGTGGCAAGTGAGCATCAACGTGCCCGAGCAAGAAGCCAATCAATTGGCTAAAATCAACAAAACCGCCAATGTAAGTAATGATAAAACTTTAGCCAATTCACAAATTGATAAAAACCATACTACGGTCAGTTGGCAACCCACATTGACCAAGTCGCTGCAATTGGGCGGTCAAATGCAGCAAGATGATTTACCAGTTGATCTGTTAACGCCCATGTATGAGATGTACTTTTTAGCACAAGGCACAGCGCCTTATCGACTGGTGATTAACGAGCCACCCGTATTACAACAACCCAATATCACGCTATCCAACCAACAACTCACCAGCCTCGGCAATACCGTTGAAGGACAAATGCAAAATATCGAGGCATTGAACAATCCCAACGCGTCATTTGAACGCTATAAAACATGGGCGCTATGGGGTGTGCTCGCCGCGATTGTAGCCGCTTTGGCGTTGATTGCCCTGCGTTTATATCAACAAACTACTACCCAAGCCCCCAAAGAATAGGCGATAATACAATCAAACATACTTCATAGAAAATGCCCCATCGAAAATAAGGGATTATTTGCATGTCTGCTGCTAGCCAAACCATTAGTGACACTTCGACCACCACGCCCCAAATCAACTCACTACTCCGTATTGAAATCGCCAAACAAGTCTCACTTGCGCTGCAAGAAGACATCGCGACCGGGGATATTAATGCCCAGTTAATACCAGACACACAGCGCGATACGGCAACCATTATTTGTCGTGAACCGATGGTGGTCGCGGGTAAGGCATGGGTGGATGAAGTATTTCGCCAGCTTGACCCCAACATGCAGCTTGATTGGGCAGTCAAAGATGGTGATGCTGTGGCAGCCAATCAAGTTTTGGTGACGCTCATCGGTAACACCCGGGCGCTGTTGACTGGTGAACGTACCGCGCTCAATTTTTTACAGACCTTATCATCCACTGCCACTGTGGTTGCCAACCATGTGGCGGTCATCGCGGACCTGCCGACCAAATTGTTAGACACGCGTAAAACCCTCCCAATGCTGCGCCATGCGCAAAAATACGCCATGTTATGTGGCGGCGGCAATAATCATCGTATCGGGCTATACGATGCCTTTTTGATAAAAGAAAACCATATCATGGCGTGTGGCGGTATCGCCCAAGCAGTCAGTCAGGCGCGTCAGATTGCCAATAAGCCAGTGGAAGTTGAAGTAGAAAATTTTGATGAGCTGCATCAAGCCATCGCTGCCAATGCCGATATCGTGATGCTCGATAATTTTACCATTGAAGATACCCAAAAAGCGGTCGAGCTGGTTGCTAGTCTTGGCAAGCCTTGCCATCTTGAAGCTTCAGGTGATATTAGCCTTACCAATCTACGCCAAGTGGCAGAAACCGGGGTGGATTTCATCTCAATGGGTGCATTGACGAAGCACATCAAAGCCATTGATTTGTCAATGCGTTTTCAGCAGTAAATCGGTTAAAAATACATCGATTAAAAATAGTCAGCTTTTTTAATGCCATTCGCGATAGGTCATAGCATGATGCAAACCATTTTAATGATTGGACTGGGCAAAATTGGTTTACCAGTTGCTAAGCAATTAGCGGCGCAGGGGCATTGCGTGATTGGTGTCAGCCGCTCCACGCCTACAGATTTGGCTTCCTGCAGCCCCGTGACAACCAAGCTGCCACCCGATAATGACCATGTATATCAGGAAAATCTACATTTTGTTGCCAGTGATGCGCGCACGTTAGCTATTGCGCAGCTAAGTCAATGGTCAAGCCAAATCAGCCAAATCTGTATCATTGTCAGTCCAGATACCTTGTCGCTACAAGGTTACCGTGACAGTTATTATGCGATTGCCGAGCATGTGGTGCGATTGGGTGACCATCTGCCAAACCTTAAGCGTGTGGTATTTATTTCTTCGACAGGCGTTTACGGACAAAACGCGGGCGAAATCATTGATATCAATACGCCTGTGTTCGCGCCAGCGAGTGCAACGTCTCAAGTGATTTTGCAGACTGAGCAGTTGTTGCAGCAGCACTTTGAAGATAAAAGCGTCATCATTCGCCCAAGTGGGATTTATGGGCAGTCACGGCTGCGTTTACTGACCATGGCAAAACAGTTAGCAGCGCAGTCGCCAAATACGGCTAGCGATTATCCTAGTAACACATGGACTAATCGTATTATCGATACAGACTTGGTGAGCATCATTGTCACTGTCATCAATGCAGGTCAGACCGTGCCAGTTTATTTGGCGACAGATAACGCGCCAGTCCCGCTCTATACTGTGCTAAACTATTTAGCGACTGCACAGGGCTTGAACTTATCGCTGCCCTGTATGGAGCCAACAAAGGGCAAACGCATTATCAATAACTTGCCAGCTAGTTGGCTCAACTACCCAGATTGGCAGTCAGGCTATCAGCATATTTTGTCGACTTTAAGCGATTAGTGATGGGTGGTGGGTTTCAACAAAAATTTTTCAGCATTTACCTATTAGTGATTTTATAGCCGTGTATGCCATGACTTATTCCAACACCGAGCGCCAAGCCGCAAAAAACCAAGTGGTTAAAGACAGAGGCCAGCTACGCCATCCCAATGTGATGACAGAGGCAGAAAGATTGGCTTTGCCCGATCCTTGTCGCCCGATTGATAAGCGCGTCATACCTGCGCGTCATACCATTGACGTCTATATGCAAAAACCGCTTTCATCGTCAGTGGCGAATACCAACAACAACATCACCGCTAGTGTAAAAGACGTTGCCAAGCCCTATCCAATGAGGGATAACACAACAAAAACCCTTAAAAAAAATCCGCAAAGTCATCAATCTGACATGCTAGAGCAGTTACTGTCTGAGCAAAGCATTGAGATGCGGCACTTTATCCAGCAGCAGCAACAGCAGGCCAATAGCAGCCAAAGCAAACACCCGTCATTGCATTTACCGCTATCTTTGTTGCCACGGCTCGTCAATGACAGCAGTATTTCACTGATGAAAGAGGTGATGGGTCAATACCCACATTTAGCAAGTATGAGTACGCTTACCACATCCTTGTCACAGCAGACATTGCAAAATTCCTGCGCACATCAAGCCAACGATGCCCCCAGCACACAGTCTGACGCCACCTATAACCAAGCGCTACTCAATATCGAAACCAAACTGTATCTAATGGGACAAATGTACCATATTATGCTTTGTGTGTTTTTGCTATGCCAATGCAAATCACGCAAATCACTCAACCCCCAAATCACCTTGCAAGACTTGGCTGATGCTATCAATCAATACATCGAGGCGCATCGCACCCAATTGCATTTTTTGACTCGGCATAACGATTTATATATCGAGCCGACGCATGTTGAGCTCGCTGCCCTTGCCATGGATTGGCAAGTGGGTAAGCAAACAGCCATCAGTAAACGTACTGTCACCATTAGCTCGCAAAACCCAATCACAGGCGGCTAACGGTATTTTTTAACTTGTTCTTTTTTGGAGTCGCGTATGTCCCAATCATTTCAAACCCAATTATCTCAAGCCCAGTCCTCTCAAAACCAAACCGCTCACGCACTGCAGTTTATTCCTCAGCATTTTATTGAAGTGGCACTCAAAAACAATGTATTAAAATTTGGCGAATTTACCCTAAAATCAGGTCGTATAAGCCCGTATTTTTTTAATGCAGGTTTGCTATCAACAGGTGAGCTATTGTCGGTGTTGGCAAATGGGTATGCTGATGCCCTTGCCAAGCAGCTACAATCTACCGAAAGTAGCGATTTGGTGATTTTTGGGGCGGCATATAAAGGTATTCCGTTTGTGGCGGCGACCGCGCAAGCACTGTGGAACAATCACCAAATCAATGCCGATTGGGGCTATAACCGCAAAGAAGCCAAAGACCACGGGGAAGGCGGTATGCTGGTTGGCGCCGATCTCAAAGGCAAATCGGTTTGGGTGATTGATGATGTGATGACCGCAGGTACGGCGATGCGTGAAGTCGTGGCACTCCTAGAAAAATCAGAGGCCAAAGTCGCGGGGATTATCGTTGCGCTGGATCGTAAAGAAAAAGGTCAAAGCGAACAATCTGCCATTCAAGAATTGGCGCAAAGCCTCAATGTACCGGTACTTGCCTTGGTCACGATGGATGACATTACTGAGTATGTCGCCAAAAATGGCACGCAGGAGGAACTTGCCAAAATGCAAGCTTACCGCGAGCAATACGGCGTTCAGTAAGCGGTTGCCATCATCGTGGGTGATGATGATTTCACAAGATAGTTTTTTACATCATGTTATATAAACGTCATCACCCAACCCCGCTAATCATAGATTGTTTTTAAATTAACCATTGAAGAGGACGGCTATGTTGACAAAAGCCTTGCCCACCACACTAACAACGGCGTACCTTTTACGTGTCGGCACTGGACTCATCTTATCGGCAATATTATTTGCGCTTGCGGGTTGCAGTAGTATCAATGAACTCATGGCAGAGGGTAGCAAACCGCCTGCGATTGTCAGTGTGGCAACTGACCAACAGCCGTTTTATGATGCTTTAAATAGCCTTATCTTGCCGCCAAAATCGCCGCAAGCTGCGCCACAAGGCATTGCCGATGGTCCTTATAATGGCGTGATGCCAGAAGGCGAGCAATTTACCACCTTTGTGAAGAACGGTTACTTCGATGAATTTTTGGTGGTGTACTACCCAAACTTTGTGACCCAGCTTCGCACCGACTTGGTTAACGGTTTATATCATGGTTGGGTGACCTATCGATTGTCCGATAGCCGTATCAAACAAAAAGTGTTGTTCCGTCAGGGTGTGGTACAAGAAGCGATTGTTTACAGCCAAGCCGGAAATCCTGAATACCATTTTTGGTTTACCAATGAACAACCGACCAGCGGTATGCGCTATGATAATAATGGCAACGCGGTTGAATCGATGTTTTAATAGCAAAACGAATAATTAATAAAAATTGAACAAGGATCATAAATGAAACCACTGAATTTTCTGATCGTCATGGACGATATCCACACCATCAACTACAAAAAAGACACCACGCTCGCGATGCTATGGGCGATTGCAGATCGTGGTCATACAGCGCATTATTGCCAAATTCACGATTTGTGGCTCGATAATGGCGCATTGCAAATTGATAGCCAGTCGCTCAAAACGTTTAAAGACCCTGCACATTTTTATGAGCTTGGTGAAAAAACCACGCAGCCTGCTAGCGAATTTGACGTCATCTTGATGCGTAAAGACCCGCCGTTTGATATGCAGTTTTTGTATAGCCTGTACTTGCTAGAATATGCTCAGCGAGCAGGCGTATTGGTGGTCAACAATCCAGAAAGCGTACGTGACTGTAACGAAAAATTGTTTGCGACGCAATTTCCTGAGCTAATGACACCGACGATTGTCACCAACAAACAAACGCATATCCGTGATTTTATCAAAACCCACCAAGATGTCATCGTCAAACCGCTTGATGGTATGGGGGGAATGGGTATTTTTCGTCTGACTGCCGATAGCCCTAATATTGGTTCAACCCTTGAGATGCTAACCCAGCTTGAAAGCTTGCCTGTGATGGCGCAAAAATACTTGCCTGAAATCAAGGACGGCGATAAACGCATTTTAATTGTCGGTGGCAAGCCCGTGGATTATTGCTTGGCGCGTATCCCAAGCCAAGGTGAAACGCGCGGTAATCTAGCCGCAGGTGGTCGTGGGGTTGCCATGCCACTGTCAGAGCAAGAGCGCCAAGTTGCCGAACAAGTGGCGCCTGTGCTACTGCAAAAAGGCTTGTACTTTGTCGGACTTGATGTGATTGGTGGCAAAGTGACAGAGATTAACGTGACTAGCCCCACCTGCGTGCGTGAGATTGACGACCAATGCGGCACGCATATCGCAGAGGATTTTATTGCGTTTATTGAAGGTCAAATCATTTAAAACGTTGAATAAAAAGGATTAAAGAGCTTAGTTTTAATCCTTTTTTAACTCAGTTATTTAACAGTTTATTCAAAAACAACGCATTTTTTATCCCTGCGATACCAAAGGTATTGTTAAAAAACACATACCTTTGCCCATTAAAATTTTTTAATTCTTCCGCCAAAGCCGTTAATTCTGCTTCACTATACTCAGATTTAAACATCACGGGTACGCCATGTAGTCGATAATAAAGTCTGTCATCCTGATTGATGATGACATCATTTGGGATTGGATTATCCGCACTTTTGAGCAGAATGGATACCCCCGCCATCACAATATTGGCTTCTTTAAGTGCGATTATAACCTCATCACACCACCAGCTTACATGGCGAAATTCAACTACATTGATAAATCTGCTGTCGATAGTAGCAACTACCTTTTGCAGATTTTCGTCAGTATATTTGAACGAGGGCGGCAGCTGAAACAACAAGCCCGCCAATTTATCCTGCAATCCTGCATAAATATGCTCGCAAAACTCAACCGTCATATCGTGGGTATCAACCAGTTTTTGCAGATGGGTGATGGTTTTTGGCATCTTAATAAAGAATTTGAAGGTAGTAGGGGTGGCGTTGTACCAGTTTTGTAAGGTCTTTTGGGTCGGTTTGCGATAAAACGTGGAATTGATTTCGACTGCGTTTAAGTGCTGCGCGTAATAGCTTAAATACGCTTTAGTGGCTAATGCTTCTGGATAAAAAAAGCCTTGCCATAGTCGCTCAGAAAATCCTGAACAGCCGATATAGTTCATGAGGTTTTCTCTATTATTTTTATCAGATAGCTAAGTCGCTAAAACCCTGTAATTCGTATGGCAAACTGTATTAATTATAAAGGATTTAATCAACCTGTCATATAACGGTCAAGGATTTGTCACATCATCTTGCTACTCTTTTTCCATAATTTTATAAGTGTGTCTAACAGCTTACTAACTTATTTCATGAATTTATCAATTATTAGCCTGAGGTATCGCCATGACCCAATATAACCATTTTGACCATGACTTTGTAGAAGATTCTAACACATCAAATAACCCAGAATTTAGCCAAATTGTTGCCAAACGCATGAGCCGTCGTACCATGTTAAAAGGTGGTACAGGTCTGACTGCAGCAGCGTTTTTTGGTACATTGCCGCTCGTAGGCTGTGGTAGCGATAACGATAGTAATACAGGTTCAACGGGTAATGGTACAAGCCCTGCTATACCCGCTACTGGCGACATGAAACGTCCTACGCAGCTGAATTTTACTGCTGTGGCTCATTATACTGGTAACGATATGATGGTTGCTGACGGCTACAATGCTGAGGCTATCTTACACGTTGGTACACCTTTTATGAGCGGTATCGAAGATTGGAAGGATAACCGTGAACAAACTGGTGAATCTTTCCAATATCGTATGGGTGATAATCATGATGGTATGTGGTTCTTTGGTAAAAACGGCGAAAAGTATGATCCAAAATCGTCAAACAATGCTTTATTAGTCATGAATCATGAATATACCAATGAGACTATTAACCCTGCGGGTACTTTTTCTACACCAAATCCAGATACCACTGCGCCAGCTATTTTCAAAAATATCCGTAAGGCAACTGATGTACGTCGTGAGTGCTATGCCCATGGTGTGAGTGTTGTTGAGATGAAGCGTCGCGCCAATGGTGTCGGCTATGAAATGGTTAAAGATTCAAAATTTAATAAACGCTATACCAGTGCCTCAGAAGTTAAATTGTCAGGTCCAGCCGCTGGTTCAGATTTGTTGAAAACCAAATATGATCCAACAGGTACAAAAACCCGCGGTATCAACAACCAATGTGGTGCAGGTCTTTCACCTTGGGGTACTTACTTAACCACCGAAGAAAACTTCTTAAACGTCTTTGCCCGTGGTGCAGACAAAGCCATTATTAGTGCGAAAGAAGATACTTCTCGTGTGCGTTATGGTTTACCAGAAAATGGTTTGGGCGGTGGTTACTTATGGCATACACCATCTAAAGTTGATGAAAAATTTACAGATGAATTTGCACGTTGGAACAGTGCAGCCACGGGTGGAAACGCGCTAGAAGACTATCGAAACGCATTTAACACCTTTGGTTATATCGTTGAAATTGATCCATTTAATCAGTCAGCAATGGCAGTTAAACGCACGGCGCTAGGTCGTTTTGCGCATGAAAACTGTGCCTATGCACCTGTCGTTGAAGGCAAACCAGTTGTGATGTATATGGGTGACGATGCGCGTGGCGAATATATCTATAAATTTGTCTCAGACGCAAAATGGTCAAACGCTGATATCGGTGGTGGTCTAAAAGCAGGTGATAAATACTTAGACAAAGGTACTTTGTACGTTGCAGTATTTAAAGATGATGGTACAGGTGAATGGAAAGCGCTAACGCACGGTCAAGGTGCATTAACCAATGCGAATGCAAAATATGCCTTTGCTGACCAAGCCGATGTTTTAATCAATGCGCGCTTAGCGGGTGATGCATTGGGTGCAACCAAAATGGACCGTCCAGAATGGGTATCAGTAAGCCCAGTAACGGGCGAAGTTTATGTTACTTTAACTAATAACAAATATCGTGGCACCAATATTGCTCCAAAAGATTTAGACAAAGGTTTATCTCAACCGATTGATGCAGCGAATCCACGCAGTTATAATGCTAAAGGAAATAACAACGGTCACATTATCCGTTGGGCAGAAAAAAATAACGACCACACAGCTACCAGCTTTAACTGGGATATCTACCTATTTGCAGCGCCAAATGATTTAACCGCAGAGAACCTATCAAGCTTAAATGCCAATAACGATTTGTCTTCTCCAGACGGACTATACTTTGACCCACGTGGTGTTTTATGGATTCAAACCGATGATGGTGCTTACACCAGCAAAACCAACTGTATGTTACTAGCAGCGTTGCCTGGTAAAGTCAATGATGGTAAAGAAGTGACCACATCTGCAGGTATTAAAACTCGCGTTGGTATGCAAGCCAATGACCAAAACATCAAACGTTTCTTTGTGGGTCCAAAAGGTTGTGAAGTGACGGGTATCACCTTAACCCCAGACTTTAAAACCTTATTTATCAATATCCAACATCCAGGCGAAGATCAACCAGGGGTCACATGGGGCGCGATTTCTGGTGGTACTACACCGCGTTCAGCGACGGTGATGATTACCAAAAAAGACGGCGGTGTGATTTTAGGTGAGTCATTAAAATAAGTTAAACTTTCACTAAAGTTATCAAAAACCCTTGAACAGTGATTCAAGGGTTTTTTTATTAAATAACCTTTTATCTTTTAAAGGTATAAAAAAAATGCTATGATTTTGCCATTTTTATGGTGATTGTTTTTCCCGATAAACGGTCAGTCATGCGGGGTTTTTTAATCCCCACCTCACCTAGATTGGATTGGTCAAGGATAATAAGATGAGTGAGCCAACGATGCAAAAACCGCGCGTGCTGATGATGGCAGCAGGCACGGGTGGGCATGTGTTTCCAGCGATTGCGGTGGCTCAAGCGTTACAACAATCAGGTGCCCAAGTGCATTGGCTCGGCACCCTAGTCGGTATGGAAAATGAGTTGCTACAACATTACGACTTTACCTACCATGCCATCAATATGCAGGGGTTACGCGGTAACGGTATCAAACGCTTATTTAAAGCCCCGTCAACCTTACTCAAAGCAACATTAGCGGCTATCAAAATCATCAAAACCAATAAAATCGACATCGTGGTAGGGTTTGGGGGTTATGTGACCGCACCCGGCGGATTGGCCGCCAAATTTTGTAAAATACCAATTTTAATTCATGAACAAAATGCCATCGCAGGCATGAGTAATAATTATCTATCTAAGCTTGCTAATCAAGTGTTAGAAGCCTTTCCAAATACCTTCACCGAACTACCTTCTAATAAAGTAATGACAGTTGGCAACCCTGTACGTGAGGCTATCGTACAAGTACCGCCACCAAAAGCCCGTATCGATGTCAATGATACCAGTCCTTTAAAGCTATTGGTCATTGGCGGTTCTCTGGGTGCTCAGGCATTAAATAATCATATCGCGCCCACGCTAAAAAAATTAGAAAGTATGCCAGATGCCAAGTCATGGCAAGTGCGGCATCAATGTGGTAAAAACAACCAAGAGGCTACCCAAGCGGTATATAGCGAAGCACAGCTCCAATCAACCCAGTATGAGATTTTGCCATTTGTCAAAGATATGGCAGAAGCATATAGCTGGGCAGATGTGATTGTCTGCCGTGCTGGGGCGCTCACGGTCACAGAAGTTGCCACGGTTGGATTGCCTGCGGTGTTTGTGCCGCTGCCCCATGCAGTCGATGATCACCAAACGGCCAATGCCAAAACCCTATCAGAACATGGCGCCGCGTTTTTAATGCCGCAAAAAGCATTAACGGCAGAGAGTTTAAGTGCGATTTTAGCCAAGCTCGACCGTCATCAAATTTTAGCGATGGCAGAAAAAGCGCGTGAATTTGCCAAACCCAATGCCACACAGCTGGCTGCCGATGCCATTTTATCCCAGTTAAAACCTTAATTATTTTTTACAATTTATAAGTCATTTATCATTGAGCCTGTCTATGTCAAAATCAGCCAAAACTGCCACTGCCCAATCCACTGAAAAACCTGAAAAAACCAACCGTGTCACCAAAAAAATTGCCAAGCGCGTGGTCGAAATCCCAGAGATGCGCCGTATACGCCACGTGCATTTTGTCGGTATTGGTGGGGCAGGGATGTGCGGTATTGCCGAAGTCGTCCATAATCATGGTTATATGGTTAGCGGTTCGGACATCAAACAAAGCCCAGTGACCGACCGTTTGACCCAAATGGGCATTCAAGTGTTTATCGGGCATGATTCCAAAAATATCAGTGAAGCCGATGTGGTCGTGGTGTCATCAGCCATTGATCATACCAATCCAGAAATCCAAGCTGCCTTGTCAGGACGTATTCCTGTGGTACGCCGCGCCGATATGTTAGGTGAGCTGATGCGTTACCGTCATGGTATTGCAGTAGCGGGTGCGCATGGCAAAACTACCACCACTAGCCTGCTTACCATGATTTTAACCGAAGCGGGTTTGGATCCTACTTATGTGATTGGTGGCAAACTTAACGCGTCAGGCAAAAACGCGTCATTAGGTCAAAGCCGTTATTTGGTGGCGGAAGCGGATGAGTCAGATGCGTCGTTTTTATCGCTGCGTCCGATGGCAGCGATTGTCACCAATATTGACCAAGACCATATGGAAACCTATGGCGGCAGTTTTGACAAACTAAAAGCCGCGTATGTGCAGTTTTTACAAAATATGCCGTTTTATGGGTTAGCAGTATTGTGCGGTGATGACAAAGAGTTGTACGGACTGATTGATAAAATCGCGCGCCCTGTGTTGACTTATGGGTTAGAAAAACATAACGATGTGCAAGCCATTGATGTGGTGGCAGATGGCACCAAAACCCATTTTACTGTACTGCGTAAAGACCGTGAGCCACTGCCGATTACTTTGAACATTCCCGGTATTCATAATGTCTATAACGCGTTAGCGGCTATCACCATCTCCACCGATGAAGGTGTCAGTGATGAAGCCATTTGTCAAGCAGTCAAAAAATTTGCCGGCGTGGGCAGACGTTTTGAAAACAATGGTAACTACCCTGTCAAAGATGGCGCAGGCGATGTGCTATTGATTGACGACTATGGTCACCACCCAACCGAAGTGGCAATGACCATCAAAGCGGCTCGCCAAAGCTATCCCGATCGCCGCTTGGTGATGATTTTCCAGCCTCACCGTTTTACCCGTACCCGTGATTGCTTCGATGATTTTGTGGACGTATTGTCACAAGTCGATGTGTTGATGCTACTCGATGTGTATAGCGCAGGTGAAGCCGTGATTGAAGGCGCGGACAGTCGCAGTCTTGCCCGTACCATCCGCACCCGCGGACAAGTTGAGCCAATTATGCTGAATATCAATGACATGGATCAAATCCGTCAGGTGTTAGGTAGTATGTTAAAAGGCAATGATTTGCTGATTACCCAAGGGGCGGGTAATGTGGGGCAACTCTGTCTGGATTTGGCAAAAAACAATTTATTTCTAAATGAAAAATAACGGCTTGATTGAACAACCGCTTGATTGAAAAACCGATTGGTTAAAAAACCAGGCGGTAAGCGGTTATGAAACTTAAGGTATTGAAAAGCTGTTGTAGCTTGCCCATGCTGCCAGCAGGCGATTATTTTATGGGTGAAAAAAATTGCCAAGTCATAGCCAAGCGATAGTTTAAAAAATTTGTGTGAAATAATTATAGCAATAAATTCGGTTAACAAAAGATTAGGAATCAATATGTCAGAGCTTATCGATGTCAAACAATTTGGTAAAGTAGCGGTTGTCTGTGGCGGCTGGAGTGCCGAGCGTGAAGTGTCGCTAACTAGCGGTAAAGCTGTGCTTGATGCGCTACTCGCTAAAGGCGTGGACGCCCATCACTTTGACCCCAAAGAAACAGATATCTCAAAACTGCGCGACTATGACCGCGTATTTAATGTGCTGCATGGCACTTTTGGCGAAGATGGTAGCCTACAAGGGGTGCTAGACGGTTTTAATATTCCGTATACGGGTTGTGGTGTGTTAGCCTCTGCAATTGCCATGGATAAGTTTCGCAACCGGCTAGTTTGGCAAGCGTTAGATTTACCAAACGTACCTTACGTCGTGCTTGATGACAATACCGATTTTACCGCTATCGAACAGCAGCTAGGTTTACCACTGTTTGTCAAACCCGCCGCCGAAGGCAGTAGTGTCGGCGTCTTTAAAATTAAAGAAGCGGGCGAGCTTGCCAAGACCTACCCACAGCTCAAACAATACCACGGCGCTATTTTGGCAGAAAAAGCCATCACAGGCGGTGAGTATGCTTGCTCAATCCTCGGTGATGAGGTATTGCCCAGTATTCGTATCATCCCTACGACCGAATTTTATGACTACGAAGCCAAATACAATCGTGATGATACCGTCTACCAATGCCCATCAGATTTGAGCGAGGCGCAAGAACAAACCATACAACAAATCGCAAGAAAAGCGTTTGCCGCCATTGGGGGCAAAGGTTGGTCACGCGTGGATTTTTTAAGAGATGACGAAGGCACGCTATATCTGCTTGAACTCAATACGGTGCCAGGTATGACCAGTCATAGTCTGGTGCCGATGGCAGCAAAAGCGCGTGGCATGGATTTTGCGACGCTATGCGTGCGTATCTTAGAACAAACGTTGAGCGAATAAGTCGTTTTCGTTTATATTTGTTTACAAAAAAAGTACTTGAATTGTCTAGAAGCGTATTATCTATTTACCATTCATTTCATTGAATTTGCTATGATATGCTTCTAAGCATAAATCCTTGTAATATTTTTAGTTATTTTGATTTTTGTTGTTGAAATTTTAGTAATTAATAATTTTAGACCGAGTTATGATTGGTCAATATGGCAAATTCATTTGTGGCAACTGCTTCTCTAGATACTACGCTCCCTAATCGCTTTCATCAGCTGCTGCCAAAGTTGTTAATGCTTGGCGTTGTGCTATTGTTGCTGATATTAGCGGCTTTGGCGATTAATGTGTTCAATAAATTACCCAATGCGGCGATTAGTTTGCAGCATAAAGGGTTAAATACCCAGCAAACCCTGCAGCTTCAGCAATTATTGGGCGAAAAAGCCGACACAAATTTACTCAAGGCTGATTTGCAAAGCTATCTAGCAAAACTTGAGACGGTAGATTGGGTAGGGCAAGCCGATGTGCGCCGTGATTGGCAACAAGGTATTGTGGTCAATGTAGTACCGCGCCAAGCCGTTGCCAAGTTTGGTAGTGAACGTTTAGTCGATGCCAATGGTACGGTATTTAAGCCCGCCGATAGCAATGACTTAAATAACGCCAGCTTGATGCAGCTACAAGGCGATAGCCAAAATGCCGTTGTCATGATGCAGCAAATCAAGCAAGTTAGTGATTGGTTTATGCCACTGGGTATGAAAATTGAAGAAGTCATCGTAACGCCCAGAATGGCATGGTTATTTCGCTTTGATAACGGACTTCGGGTACTGGTTGATAATGACAATACGTCAGAAAAACTGTATCGACTGAGCATCATGTTACAAAATCAGCTTAAACCACAGCTTAAAACGCTGCAAACGGTGGATCTACGCTATAAAAATGGCATGGCAATTACCAAACGACCTGTAATACAGCAAGCCAGTGATACAACTGCCATCAATGCCAAATCCACTGATACTAAACCGGTGACCGAGGCCAACTCAACAACCGATTCGAAAACCAAAGCCTTAAAAACTCCAGCCAACCCCAGCCATTAGGTGAAACATAATTTTGTAGTGTTCTATGAAAAAGCCAGATTTGATTGTCGTCGTCCACCTAAGTGCTACTGCTATTCATACTGTGATTGGTCAAATCCACAGTGCGCAAGATATTCGTATTATCGGTTTATCTACCGTCAAAAACCATGATTTCGCCCAAGGTACTATTCGCCACCGCGAACGTCTAAAATCTGCCATCAAACAATCTATTCAAAACGCTGAAGACATGGCAAATTGCCGTGTGAACAGTGTTTGGCTGAGCTTTTCTACCCCAGATTTGCAAAGCGTCAATAGCGTGGGTGAAGTCAAAATCAAACATGACATCGTACAAGCCAAAGACGTGGTCGCCGCGCTAACCCAAGCCAAAACCAAACATCTTACAGATGATTTGTATTTGATGCATTATGCCCAGCAAGGTATTGCTTTAGATGGCAACGCTGAGATGATTGATGATGCGATTGGCATGCAAGCGAGTGACTTGATGGTGCTCTATCATCTGATGATGATGCCCGTCAAAGGTCGCCAAAATTTGCAGCAACTGCTGCAAGAATGTGATGTTAGTATTGACCAAATGCTATTTGATGCGGTATCTACCGCCGAATACGGCTTATTGCCTGAAGAAAAATACCATGGCGTATGTCTAATTGATATTGGGGCATCGACCACCAGTGTCTGCGTTTACCGTGAAGATAAGCTGATTTATACCCATTGTTTTGCCGAAGGCGGACATCACGCAACGCTGGATATCTCTATGTTGCTAGACGTCACCATTGCTGAAGCGGAAAATATGAAAAAATCCCAAGCCAATGTCGATCGTCATGGGATTGACTCAAGCCAATTTTTTACCATCAAGCGCTCACAGCATGACGATGAAAAAACCATTAATATGCTTGAGCTACTTGAAGTCACTGAAGCTCGCTATATCAGTATTTTAGGCAATATTAAAAAAGAGCTGGATAAAGAAGGGCTGAGTGAGTTTTTACAACAAGGCTATGTGATCACGGGCGGTGGTGCTGAAATGCGCGGATTATTGCCATTGGCCAAAAAAATCTTTGCCAATAAAGTCAACAAGGTCAATCAACACGCAGCGATTTCTGCCTATACCCAATACGGCGATGATGATAAGCTTCGCACCATTGCGACGATGATTGGTGAGCGTAAATACCAAACCGCGTTTGGCACACTGTTATATAGTCAAAGTGAGGCATTTCATCATAGCGAGAAAAGCTCACCCGACTCTTTGCAGGTTCAGCCCATGCGAGAAAAACTCAAAATTGTGAATAAATTTTTTGGTAAATTTTTCTAAAAAAGAGATGTTTAGTATTTTAAGAGTGCTCATGTTATGATTGACTCTAAAATCCACTAATTGTGTAATGATTTAATTGATATTTAATTTAATATGTTTGCTATTTATGCTGCTCAAGCCTACTTGACAGTATACGGAGATTTTCAATTATGGAAGCGAAGTTTAGTATTGTACAAGATCACACGGATACATTTGCCGATTCAGCCCGTTTAACCGTCATCGGTGTCGGTGGTGGCGGCGGAAACGCGGTAGAAACCATGGTACAAAATGGTGTAAAAGGCATTACCTTTGTCTGTGCCAATACCGATAGACAAGCGCTTGACCGCCTGTCAGCGCCCAATAAAATTCAGCTCGGTATCAAAAATAACAACCGCGGCTTGGGGGCAGGTGCCAATCCAGAAGTGGGTCGTGAAGCAGCTGAGAGCGATGAAGAACAAATTCGCCAATTGTTAGAAAATTCTGACATGGTATTTATTACCGCGGGTATGGGCGGCGGTACAGGTACAGGCGCTGCGCCAGTCATCGCCAGACTTGCCAAAGAGTTGGGCGTCTTGACCGTTGCCGTGGTGACCATGCCATTTACTTTTGAAGGTGGCAGACGTAATAAAGTGGCTAGAGAAGGTATTGAGCAGCTTTCTAACTTTGTCGACTCCATCATCACTATCCCTAACGATAAATTGATGACAGTGTATGGCAAAATCTCTATGAAAGATGCCTTCAAAAAAGCCGATGAAGTGTTACTTCAAGCGGTGCAAGGTATCTCTAATATGATTTCAAAAGATGGTTTTATTAACATCGACTTTAACGATATTCGCACGGCAATGACCTCAAGGGGTCATGCGATGATGGGTATCGGTAAAGGCAGTGGGGAAGACCGCGCCGAAATCGCCGCTGAAAAAGCCATCAAAAGCCCATTACTTGACAACTTATTGCTTAAAAATGCCAAAGGTCTATTGGTCAACGTGGTGGCAAGTTCAGACTTCAATTTTGAAGAACAAGAGCGCATCACCCAAAAAGTGCATAGCTTGGTGGATATTGACGAAGCCAACATCTTCTACGGCGTGGTATTTGATGAAGACATGGGCGATGAAATCCAAGTGACAGTGGTGGCAACGGGTCTTACACTAGATAATACCCCAAAGCACCCAACTAGAGATTTTGTCTCAGATGCCTCTAGCACCCACAAAGTGGAAGCAGGCACGCATGAACCTGCGTATGCGGCGCGCCCACAGCCCATCCCTGCACCTCAGCCATCTGTACAGCAAGCTATCGAGCCTGCGCCAGCACAACCGCAATCCTCGCAGCCACAACGCACAGGCAACAGTATTCAAGACTATCTACGTCGCCAGCAAAATCGCTAAGATACCGTATGATTTTTTAAAAGCCTCACAGCTTAATCGGTGTGGGGTTTTTTTATCACTGTAGTCAATCATAAAGGTCGATAAAATCAATCAAGCATCACTATGATGTGGAAAGAGACAATGGTAGAATAGCAAAATGTAACAAATTATATCAACCTAGCTTTGGCTAAGGATGAATGCAATCTACTAGGGGGCATTATGCAGCAGCGTACTATTCAACAACCCATCGATCTTGAAGGCATCGGCTTACATAGCGGTAACCCTGTACAGCTGCGCTTTTCTCCTGCACCCGTTGACTATGGGATTCAATTTTTACGTAGCGATGTCCCACAGGCAAAACCCATTCCTGCTATCTATCATGCGGTAACCGATACCATGATGTCCTCAAATCTCACCAATGAGTTAGGTCAGCGCATTGGGACAGTCGAGCATTTGATGAGTGCAATCGCTGCGCTTCAAATTGATAATTTACAAATCGAAGTGTCCGCCCCTGAAATTCCAATTATGGATGGTAGTGCCATCGAATTTGTACAAGTATTGCAACAAGCGGGTATTGCTGAGCAAACGTCTGCCAAACGCTATATTCAGGTGTTGCAACCAATTGAGGTTCGCGTGGAGGATAAAGTCGCAGGATTTCGGCCCTACGATGGATTTTTATTAGATTTTCAAATTGACTTTAATCACCCTGCTTTTAATGCCTCACATCAAAAGTTTAAATTGGATTTTAATGAAGGCAATTTTATCGAGCATATTGCCAAAGCGCGCACATTCGGCTTTTTAAAAGATATTGAGTACCTAAAAAGCAATAACCTAGGGCTTGGGGGTAGTATGCAGAACGCCATTGTTTTAGATGATAGCGGCGTACTTAATCCTGAAGGGTTACGCTTTGACGATGAATTTGTGCGCCATAAAGTACTAGATGCGATTGGTGACTTATACCTTGCCGGTCACCAAATTTTGGGTGAATTTTACGCTTACAAGTCAGGTCATGCACTCAATAATAAATTATTACACGCTTTATTCAGTGATGAAACTAACTATAAAGTTGTAACAAAAAATGACAATGTTAACTAGATTTATTTAACTTTATTAATTTTATTGTGTATTTTTACTAATCAAAAAATTTTACATATGTCTTGATTAGTAACATTTTTTCATCAAGAAATTATCATTTTATTACACTAATTAAACCCAACCATCCAATTTTATCATTCAATTTTTGGATATCTTTTTTTAGCCATTGGCTACTATAAGCGCCCTAAAAATAAAAAAAAAGATATCTTTATCTCTCCTATTAATTGTAAATTTTTTTCTACTTTTTTACTTTCACTTGCACAAGCCATCAATGCATTGATAAATCTTACTATATGAGTAACATAATTTACATAAAATTACATTGTAACTTGGCTTCTTTAGTCTTTTATCAGTTTTTGTAACGCCGTTCTAAGCGGCTCGTTGTCCGTGACAAGGTCACATAGCTGTGTTATATTTCGCTTCGTAGATTCGCTTAGCTCACAATTATTTACATTGTTAACATTCTGGTTACACTGTAAGTTTGGTATTTGCGAGCCATGAATAGGTTTGACAATCACTACTCGAAATCGTAACTGATTAAATTGATGAAAATTGTTGTCGAACGCTTGCAGTGTTGATAGTAGCTGCTGCTGGTTGTAATTGAGATGATTGGCCAGGGTATGACTATTTGTACTCACCACAAGCCTAAACGATTCACAAGCAATCACTTGTAAGCTTGCTAAGACTTCCTGAGGCAACAGGTTTTGCCAAGCGCTGCGAATATCATCCGTCAACTGCTGTAACTGTTGCAGCTTTTTTTGAAACGGTAATTGATAGTTGGCAAGACGCTCAATGCGAGAGGCAAGATGGTTGGTTGGTTTTTTCATAGTCAATGCGCAGTGTGGTGGGTAGTTAAGCGACAAAAATTTTGATTTAGTCTTAGTGTTAGGTCTTAGTGTAGGTGATTTTAAGACCAAATTATAGTGAATTAAATCTTGCCAATGCGTTCAAATGACATTGGCACAGGGTTTAATAGCATAAGGTTTAACAAAGGATAAAAGATGAAGTTAGCTCTAATCGCATTACCAGTTGTTGCTTTAACCACAATGAGTGTTGCACAAGCTCAAATTCTATCGATTACCAATGCCGGTAAAACCAGTCAAGTTATTGTTCGTGAAGACGATGGTGAAGATTATTATCTGCCTTCAGACGCCGTCAATGCCGCTATCAAAAATCTAAGCCAGCAAACCCAGCAAAAAGAAGACCGCCTCGCAAGTTTAGCACAAAAGCTATCGACTCAGCCAACCACCATTATCAACATGCCGGCAATGGGCAGCTATGCAGGTAATGGCATGTTGACCGTACGTCCGATTGCTTCATCTGCGCGTATGAGTTCAGGTTTTGGCTATCGTATCCACCCGGTCACTGGTAAATCAAAGTTTCATAAAGGGATGGACTTTGCTGCTCCCATTGGCACCCCTATTTATGCCACCGGTAATGGTGTGGTGACTTTCTCAGGTTGGGGTACCGGGTATGGTCGTTATGTTGAAGTAGATCATGGCAACGGTACTGTCACGCGTTACACACATACCTCTGCAAACTATGTTAACGTTGGCGATACGGTGTATGCAAACCAGCAAATCGCGGCAGTAGGCAACACGGGTCGTTCAACAGGCGCCCACTTACATTATGAAGTGCGCCAAAATGGTCAAGCCATCAATCCACAAACTTACTTAGCAATGGCGCCAGCGCGTTAATCGTGACACTATCTTGGTATAAAAAAACTGGCTTATATGCCAGTTTTTTATTTTTCGCTGTGCTATGGTTTAAAACGGTTTAAAACCATCATAATTTAGATGTTTATCCAGTGTGCCTTGTTATGAAAGTCCGCTGGGTGTGCATGCTGTATGGCCCAATAACTCATTTCATCGACGGTTGGAGCTGAGCTATCTGCTAATCCACTGTCTGGCGGTCGCTGAATCACACGCGTTGGATTTAGCGCATAATTACCATTTGCACCAACCAACTTGTCCAATGCTGATTTGGCAAATGTCATACCGACACGAAAAGTACCAGTACTAAACGCATATTGCTGTTCTACCGCTTGTACATGGGTGAGTAGCATTGGACTTGCAGAACACCAAAAAACAAGCGGAAGCTCGGTATCTTGTGTAACCGCCTGGCTAAAAAAATTGATATCCTCACCATAAGTCAGCGCTGTGATAGGCAAGCGCCGAGGGGGTAATGCATTCGGTGTCCGATAGCTGTCAAAATAATAAAGATTAAACTCACCATTGGTCGCCAAATTGACCTCAAGATACGGGCTATCCGCTTGGTTATCCTTGGCAATAAAACACTCAAAACAATCTGCTTGCCATAAATAATCTTGGCGCATCAAACGTTGAAGTGCCAATGGGCTAAATGTCGGAAAATTTGCCCATAGACCAGCTTGGAGAGCGGTTTGACTATCATCAATCTTGGGATGGGCAGCATCAAATAAGAGAGTCAAAAATTTACTATCAGTGACCACATGTACTGAGAGCCGGTAGTCCACCAGTGTTGCCGATACGGTAAGTGGTTCAACCGCGCTCGTCAGTGCGAATGTCATACCCTGTAAGGTGTCCATTGGAGCCTTAGCCAAAACGTACCAAGTTTGATAACTTAGGATTGGCGTCCAGATTGCGACGTAGTAATAACACCATACGCCCGATACTGGTGACCAAAATCGCATCAGTGGCTTCAGCAATCGCATTTGCCACAGCGTCACGATCTGCTTTGCTACCGGCTGGGATTTTTACTTTAATCAGCTCATGATCGGTCAGTGCGCGCCCAATTTCTTCAATAACGGTTCGGGTAACGCCTTGACCCCCAATCATTACCACAGGGTTCAGCTGGTGACCGATGCCTTTTAAATGTTTGATATCAGCATTTGATAAGCTTGAATTTGCCATAACTGTCAATTGACCTATAAAAAAATTAGCTAGCATTATACCATATTAATCATTTTGCCTAATAAATTATGGGCAATACATAGGCAAAAACACATAGGCAAAAACGCTCCCATGACTTATCAATCTACAAAAATCACTGAATTAAAAAAATCAATAGCCAATCCATGAGTTAACACAAGCTAACTGGGTGAAATATGCTAAAATAACAGCCTTAACCCTTGAGATTGTCAAAATTTACCGATGGTCATTCTAGGATGGCTTTGGGTTTTTTAGCCAAATCGCAAGTGAAGAATTTTTAAACTATATATAAAGGGTAGTTTGTAGAGAATTATGGCAACGCGTATTACCAACAAAAAATTGTCCAAAAGTAGCCGTGCGTGGATGAAAGAGCACATTGACGACCACTATGTCAAACTTGCCCAGCGCGATGGCTATCGGGCAAGAGCGGCTTACAAATTGCTAGAAATCAACGAAAAACTGCAGCTGATCAAAAAAGGCATGACGGTGGTCGATTTGGGTTCTGCCCCAGGCAGCTGGTCGCAAGTTGCTGGCAAACTAGTCGGTGACACTGGCAAACTCATTGCCTCAGACATCTTGCCAATGGATACGCTAGAGAATGTGACCTTTATCCAAGGGGATTTTCGTGAGCAAGCAGTGTTTGACAAAATTATGGCAGAAGTCGCTGATAAAAAAGTGGAAGTGGTGCTATCTGATATGGCGCCTAATACCTCTGGTTTTACCGCAGTCGATCAGCCACGCATGATTTATTTGTGTGAGCTTGCCATGGACTTTGCCGAGCAAGTGCTCCCGGAAGGTGGCACCTTAGTGATTAAGGTATTCCAAGGCGAAGGCTCTGATGCTTTACGAAAAAATATGCAGCAGCGTTTTAGTAAAGTGCGTAGTATCAAGCCTGCAGCGTCACGCGCACGCTCAAAAGAAATGTATTGGATTGCTACCAAATAAGGTAATTTGCTTTAGTCTATCCATGAAGTTAACTGGATAAAAATTGGTAATATGTTTTTACTAGAAAATAACAGAGAATTCGCTTGATAATGTTAAGGTAAATCCATATATCATGCTATATTGAAAGATTAATGTAACGTCTATTTTTGGTGAAACATCTACCTATCTTTGGTAAATATTTTGATTTAACCCCACTTTTTAATCAACCCCCTAACGCGAAGGATGAAAAACAACGTGAGCGACATGGTAAAAAATACCTTATTGTGGTTAGTTGTGATAGGGGTATTAGTGCTAGTCTTTAGCAATTTTGATACCCGCAATGAACCTGATAAGCTCAATTACTCCCAATTTGTCACTGCAGTGGCAACTGACCAGGTCAAAAGTGTCAAAATTGATGGTGAGCAAATTTCTGGTGAAAAGAAAAACGGCTCAACTTTTGAGACAGTGCGTCCGGCGGTCACTGACACCGAGCTAATGCCAAAGCTTATCAAGCATAATGTTGAAGTTCAAGGTGCTACACCTGAACGTCAAGGCGTGATGATGCAATTACTGATTGCAAGTTTCCCAGTGCTATTGATTATTGGTTTGTTCTTGTTCATCATGCGTAACATGAGCGGTGGTGGTGCAGGTGGTGGTCGCGGCATGGGTCCGATGAGTTTTGGTAAATCTAAAGCCAAAATGTTATCAGAAGACCAAATCAAAGTGACTTTTGCAGATGTGGCAGGGTGTGATGAAGCCAAGCAAGAAGTGACAGAAATTGTCGACTTTTTACGTGACCCAGAAAAATTTACCAAACTTGGCGCGACTATTCCACGTGGTGTGTTGATGGTAGGTCCGCCAGGGACAGGTAAAACCTTGCTTGCCAAAGCGATTGCAGGGGAAGCCAAAGTACCCTTCTTCTCAATTTCAGGTTCTGACTTTGTTGAGATGTTTGTGGGTGTCGGTGCAAGCCGTGTGCGTGATATGTTTGAACAAGCCAAGAAAAACGCCCCTTGTATCATCTTTATTGACGAGATTGATGCTGTTGGTCGTCATCGCGGCGCAGGTATGGGCGGCGGTCATGACGAACGTGAACAAACTTTAAACCAGTTATTGGTTGAAATGGATGGTTTTGAAGGCAATGATGGGGTAATCGTGATTGCTGCAACCAACCGCGTCGATGTACTCGATAAAGCGTTGTTGCGTCCAGGTCGTTTCGATCGTCAAGTACAAGTTGGCTTGCCTGATATCAAAGGCCGTGAGCAAATTCTTCGTGTTCACATGAAAAAATTGCCCTCAACGATTGGTGTCGATATTCGTTCATTGGCGCGTGGTACGCCAGGTTTTAGTGGTGCGCAATTAGCGAATTTGGTGAATGAGGCAGCGCTATTTGCTGCACGTAACAACAAAGCGTCAGTCGATATGAATGACTTTGAAGAAGCTAAAGACAAGCTGTATATGGGTCCAGAACGTAAATCGATGGTACTGCGTGAAGAAGAGCGTCGTGCAACGGCTTATCATGAAGCAGGGCATGCCTTAGTGGCTGAAATGCTACCGGGTACCGACCCTGTTCATAAAGTCACTATTATGCCCCGTGGCTGGGCGTTGGGTGTCACTTGGCAATTGCCAGAGCATGATCAGACCAGCGTTTACAAATCAAAAATGCTAAATGACATTGCGATTTTATTTGGTGGTCGTATCGCTGAAGAAGTCTTTATCAATCAGCAATCGACTGGCGCGTCAAATGACTTTGAACGTGCTACTAAAATGGCACGTGCGATGGTTACCAAATATGGTATGTCAGATGCCATGGGTGTGATGGTGTATGAAGAAGATGAAAACCAAGGTTACTTTGGTGCCTCATCTCGTACTATCTCAGAAGCGACTCAGCAGAAAGTGGACGACGAAGTTCGTCGTATCCTAGAAGCGCAGTATGATATCGCACGTGCATTAATTGAAGGCAATGCGGACAAAATGCATGCTATGGTCGATGCTTTGATGAAATGGGAAACTATCGACCGTGACCAATTGCAAGACATTATGGCGGGTATCCCACCACGCGAGCCTAAAGTTTATCAAGAGCCTGTTAGAGTAAATTTTGATAAACCAAGCAATCCACCGTCAAGTGGGTCAGGCTTAACCCCACCGCCGTTACCTGCAATGTAAATTATCCATAATCTGAGTTACCCAAAAACCGCTATCAACTTGATAGCGGTTTTTTTGTTTTTGACTTAAAATAGTAGAAAATTTTAGCCATCATTGCGGACATCATGCAGTTACAGCCCATTCCCAACTTTGCCATTCATTATCATAATCAGACGCTCGATTTGTCTTATCCCCATATCATGGGCATTTTAAATGTCACCCCAGACTCATTTTCTGATGGTGGTCGATATAATCATATCGACCAAGGCTTGCGTCATACCGAGCAGATGATCAAAGACGGGGCGACGATTATTGATGTGGGGGGTGAATCTACTCGCCCAAATGCCAGTCCCGTGAGTGAGCAAGAAGAAATTGACCGAGTCATTAAAGTGGTTGAAGCGATTAATCATAACTTTGGTGAGCAAGTGTGGGTGTCGGTTGATACCAGTAACCCGACCGTGATAACCCTAGCCAGTCAAGTGGGCGCCAAAATTTGGAATGATGTACGAGCCTTGACGCGCCCCGATGCCATTGCTACCGCTGCCAAACTAGATATCCCTGTCATGCTCATGCATATGCGCGGTGAGCCAACGACCATGAATCAGCTAGATAATTATCAAGATTTATATACCGATGTTATTACTGAGTTACAGCAGCGCATTGATGAGGTTATGGCGGGTGGGGTCAGACGTGACAATCTTATCATTGACCCAGGGTTTGGCTTTGCCAAAAACGCCCAGCAAAATCTGGCATGGCTGAATGAATTTTATCGGTTGCATACGTTTAACTTACCTGTCATGGCGGCATTGTCCCGTAAACGCTTTGTTGGGGAAATCCTCAAGTCAGCCAATCTACCCCATGACCCTACCGATAGAGATGTTGCTAGTATGGTTGCAGCCTTATTTGCTGTGCAGCAAGGGGCGTGTATATTGCGCACCCATAACGTAGCAGCGACTAAAGCAGGGCTTGCGATGTGGCAAGCGACGCAACAGGCAAAAGCTTTATAAAAATTTAAAAATTACATGAATTTAACGCGCAACAACAAGGATTTATCATGAGTGACAACCAGCCAGAACCTACATTAGAGCAGCGCAAAGTTATCTACCGTGCCAGACGCGGTCTAAAAGAACTTGATTATTATTTTGATCCGTATGTGAGAGCGCACTATTTACAAGCCGACTCACAAGAGCAGCAAATTTTTGCAGAATTAGTGAAAGAAGAAGATCCTGATTTGCTAGACTGGTTTTTACACAATCAGCCGACCAAGCCAGAATTTGCTGATTTGATAGCCAAGCTCAAATCATTAAAAGCTTCTTCTTAATTGACTTAGATGAACGAGCGCTACTTATCGCGTCATAACACCTCATTTATTGACATTGATGCCACGCTCAAACCCAGTGTGGATAAAAAACTGCTTTGGGGGGCTTGTTTATGGGTGGTAGTTGGCATTTTAACCCTGGTGCCTTTGGCGCTTATTTATAAACTTTTGCTAGGTATGGTCGCTATAGCCAGTCTTTGGTTAGGGCAAATATCCAGTTGTCACTTATTGGCTATTTCATCGTTACACGCCAAACCGCAAACTAACAATCAAACCTCACCCTATGACAATTTTGATTTTTTAACCTGGCAAATCCAGTGGGTACGTGGGGTTATCAAAGCACCTAGACAGAGTAAGCAAGCGGTGTGGCAGGCAAGCTTGCTGGGCATCGCTGATATGGGGTGCCTAGTGATTTTAACGTTTGAGTTGATAGAATCAGTACCAGCTAAAATCAGTGTAACCATTTGGCAAGACCAAGTGGACCGCGATACATGGCGGCAATTTAAGGTGCTAGCAAACACGCTGGGGCGATAACAAAAATGGTATATAAGTTATATTCAATATTGCTACAATTGAATCAACCAAGTGTTGAGGCGACAGCGCATTTTAGTTTGAACTTAAGTGCAGTTGGCAATGGGCGTGCGTCAGCGCGGTATTATTGGTGATATACAACAATCATTGAAAAAGATAAATAAAAGGGAACGACCATGGGTCTATTAACAAGTCTAGTAACACAAGTGACGCAAAGTGCCATTCAAAGCAAAATGGGACAAAGCAGAATGGGCGGTCAAAGCCAAGCGGATATGGGCGGCCTAGGGAATATTTTTGGTAATGTTTTAGGCGGCGGGGCACAGCAACCACAAATGCAATCAAACGGTTTTGGGTTGGATGATATCATCGGTATGGCGATGAACCAGAATCAAGGTATGTCCCAAGGTGGCGTGCTAGGACAAGTGCTGGGTAGCGTGCTAGGGGGAGGCATGGGCGGCGGCCTAAGCGGTGGTATGGGCAATAACGTGGGTATGAACCAATTTCCACAAAGCCAAAGTGGCTTTGGTGGTAAGGGTATGTTAATGGCGGCTTTGTTGCCAATTGCGTTGATGTTTATTCAGCGTAATGGTGGTCTATCAGGCGCTTTTAATAAAATCCAAAATATGGGATTTGGCCATCAAGCCAACTCTTGGATGAGTGCTGACCAAACAAACCAACCATTGGATGCCAATGATATCAATCAGCTATTTGATAATAATGAGTTGGCGCAAGTTGCGGCACAAACTGGTGTTGACCAAAGCGAAGTCCGTCAAAGTATGGCGGAGCTTCTGCCACAGTTATTTGACAACTTGACACCACATGGTAACACCCAAACCGAAAGCCAAGCCAATAAAGAAATCAGTGATATTTTATCGCAATTAGGCAATGCGAATCGCTAAATTAGCCTGACTAAAAAAAGCCAGTGACAAAACTGGCTTTTTTTATTGGGTTTTCCTGCGCTCTCTTGGGCAAATTTTGGTTTTGTCTATTTTATCTAAAGCGTAGGCGAGTGCGTAGTGCTTTTTTATGAGAAAGCTAAAACTGAAAACTCGTCAAATCGACTTGTTTACCCGTCCAAAGCGCAAAACTTAATGCCCCTTGATTGACCAGCATTCCCAAGCCATCCGAGGTTTTGGCATGTTTCGCTTTAAAAAAGTCCAAAAACGCCGAGGGCTTGCCATACATCATGTCATAGGCAAAATCGACAGTCATATCCTTGGCAAATGGCAATGTGTCACCGGTTAGACCTATCGACGTTGCATTGATAATGACATCAATAGCGTTGGGCAAATCCGTCAAACTTGAAAAGGTGAGCTTATCGGTATCAAATAATCGGGTTAAATTCTCTGCTTTTTCTACTGTGCGATTGGCAATATGCAGCGATTTTACTTGCGCATCTAGCAACGGCAAAATCGCGCCACGAGTCGCCCCACCTGCTCCCAAAATAACAACGTTTGCGTCTTTTAACCTAACGCCTTGCGACAATAAATCCGCCACCAAACCGCGACCATCGGTATTGTCGCCATACAGTTTGCCCGCTTTGATAGCAAGGGTATTGACTGCACCCGCCAAGCGCGCGTATTCAGATAGCTCACCGCGCTGCTGGCAAAGCGCAAATGCCATCTCTTTAAAAGGTACGGTCACATTTGCCCCTGTGCCACCGCCTGCAAAAAATGCTTCGACGACAGCGGTAAAGCTGTCAACATCATTGGGACAATATTGGCGTTGGTAAGACAAGGTGATGCCAGTTTGTTTGGCAAAGGCTTGGTGCAAATCAGGCGATTTGCTATGGGCAATCGGATTGCCGATTACCATGCAGTGATAACGGACGTTTGAATCAGGAATTGATGACATGGGAAAACCTATAATACGATGAGTAAAATTACCAATTGCCACCACTTTACAATAACTATGGCTGCGACATCAATGCTGGGTTTTGATTGGCTAGGTATTGATTGGGTGGGTGTAAAGCGTAGCATTTCATCGATTTGGCTAAAAATAACAACAAAAGCGTACTGTTAACTGCTGTCAATGCCTTGTTACAATGCGCTATTCACACCAACCCGTTATACAATATACGTTTACAATACACAATGAAGCTAATTGCCCGCAAACCGCTTTTTTTATCGCGTCAAAACCGCTCAGAATATCCGATAGACGCTACCCAAAAAGACGCTACCCAAAATAAACGCACTTGGCTAAACAATCTTGGCTGGGGTTGCGTTATCCTAACACTCACCTTAACTGGCTGTGATAAGGTCAAACAAATCGCCTCACAACGCAATGCCAGTGTGACCGCTAGCACTACCGCATCGACCACAGCCGCCAATCCGTCTATCAACCCTACCTCGCAGCCAACGCCTGTAGTCTATCCCATCAATGAATGGCAGCAACAAACGCTGGCAAACAAAGTCAGTATCCACGATACCGAAGCCATGACGTTATTATTGGGTCAACCCATTACCATTGATACGCAAAGCTTGGATTACCGAAGCAATGTGGCGAGTAAATATAGTTTTGCCAAAATCGGTGAGCCGTATTTTGATTTACTTGATTCGCCTATGTATATCGAGTTACAGTGGTACTATGCCAGTGCCTATGACAATGCCAGCGTTAAAAACCTCAGTATCCAGCATGCCAAAACAGCGTTTCACCTGACCCAAAATTGGTTTGGACAAGATGGCTCAGACATTGTTGCCCACATGGTGCAAGGACAGCCGATTAAAAATACGAGCTACCATGGAATTTTGGTAGAATTAGCACGCTGTGACAATTATCATTGTGATTTGGTGGTCAGAAAACCCACTGTCACCGCTAAAACCGCTAAAAAAAGCGGCTAATTACTGCGGCTTTCACTGTCATACAGTCAACTATTAATTTAATCAAGTAGCCAAATAACCATGTGGTATTCATTATCTGATGCTCAGTATGCCAAGCAAACGCCAATCACCGCTATCGATATTGATTCACGGGTCATAGCCTATGGCGATGGGTTTTTTACCACCATGGCGGTGGTTGCAGGACAAATCAATTGGCTCAATTACCACTTAGATAGAATCGACGAGAGTGTCGATGCGTTACAACTCAATTTAACCAACGCTCACCTAGACGCAGCCAGTTTAGACGCCTCCAATTTAGACGCCTGCAATTTAGAATCCCCCAATCATACTATCCGCGCATACTTTAATAGCCAATTAGCCAATTTTGCCAAAACCCTCAATCACGGTATGCTCAAGCTGATAGTCTGCCGAAAAAACCAACCTATCAAAGGCTATGGATTTTGCAACTGTCAATTTGATGCTTTTATTAAGCTCATGCCTACCGATAAGCCATTATCACCGCAAGCCAATCAAGTCATCATCCAACCTGCCGCTACCGCGATTTGTCTTACGCAGCAAATTGCATGTCTACCAAAACCTTTGGCAGGACTTAAGCTACTAAACGCCCAAGATAAAGTGATGGCAAGTCACGAGCTGTGGCAGCACCAAACCCAAAATGCGCAAATGATTGATGGGCTGGTACAAGATGTGATGGGGCATTGGGTGGAAGGTACCTTTTGCAATGTGTTTTATCAGCTTAATCATGAAAACATGTGGTACACACCGCCCATCAACCGCTCAGGGGTAAAAGGGGTGATGCGGCAGGTGTTATTGGCTAAGTTTGCCGATTCCGATAGGGGGCATGAGGAGCGATATTTAACCAGCGAGGATTTAGTCAATATCACAAGCTTGTTTTTTTGCAATGCTGTACGGGGTATTTTGCCCATTCAAGCATTGATGCTACCCAATGGGCAGTCAACCGCGCTTGATTTGGCCCCAATCTATGCGCAAAAATTAACTTAAATCGTGTTGCTAGTAACCAAAAAAAATTGCTATTTTTGTCATTAATTGTTAAATTCTCGCTAATTGAGTCAATATAAGCTTTCTCTATGAACGACCAATCTAATAATAATATGTCTAATAACTCAGAAGGTTCTGAGCATCATCCTACTCAGCACAGTGACGCACCTCACGCCGCGGATATTCCAGATTCTCAATTGCAGGACAATCATAGCAAAGATAAGGGTATCGATGACAAGGATATAACGAATAAGGATGACGAAGACCCTCATAGCAAAAACGTCAATATTAATGATGCTTGTCTGATTAATCGTTCAACGCGAGAATTCAATGACAACATCACCGGTAGAAACAAAAAAAATAAATACCGTCTACTGGGGCTAGTGGGGTTTATTGTATTGGTGCTAGGCTGGTTGTTATTTGCTTGGTATAACACCCTCTATGGCACTATTACCCAACCAAAGCAGATGGTGACTATCAATAAAGGTCAAACCTACTATGCGCTGGTAGACGACTGGGATAAAAAGAAAAAGCTGTTCGTTGCGCCACTTGCCAAACTATATATCAAAATGACGGTGGATAAACCGCTTCATTCAGGGGTCTATCAACTGCCTGAAAATCCAAGTTTTGCCAATTATTTAGCCATGCTACAACAAGGTGAAAAAGTCGCTTTTATCAAAGTGCAAATCATTGAAGGCAAAACAGCCAAAGATTTATATCAACATTTGATGGACAATAAAGGGATTAAAAACGAAGTTATCCATGGTAGCAAAGTTGACGTCGATAAACTTGGGCTCAATATCCCTGCTGACTATCACCCGAATGGCAACCTTGAAGGTTGGTTTTCACCGGACACCTATTATTTTAATGAAGGCAGCAGCGATAAAAAAGTGCTAACGGATTTATTTACCCGTCAACACACAGCATTGATGGAAAACTGGAACAATCGCCAAGCCAATCTGCCGTACAAGACACCGTATGAAGCGCTGATTATGGCATCGATTATTGAAAAAGAAACCAGTGTCGAAAGTGAGCGTGGTGAAGTCGCAGGCGTGTTCGTCAATCGTCTGAAGAATAATATGCGCCTACAAACCGACCCCACCGTGATTTATGGCATGGGCGATCGTTACGATGGCAATATTCGCAAATCTGACCTTGAAGAAAAAACCGCTTATAACACCTACCAAATTGACGGCTTACCACCGACACCCATTGCCTTGCCAAGTATTGCATCCATTAAAGCAGCACTTCACCCAAATCAGACCGATTCGCTATATTTTGTGGCGACGGGCAATGGCGGTCATAAATTTACCAGTAATTTAGAAGACCATAACCAAGCGGTGCAAGACTATCTGCGGGTGATGCGTGAAAAACGCGCCAGCCAAAACAGCCAATTAGGTCAGTAAAAAACGATACCCATGCAAACAGCTGCGAAAGCCCCTATTAGCGAAAAATTTATCTCATTTGAAGGTACCGAAGGGGTGGGTAAGTCCACCTTGATTGCCAATGTCGCAGCGCATTTGACCGCGCAAGGCATCGACTTTATCCAGACCCGAGAACCGGGTGGCAGTCCGTTTGCTGAGCAGTTACGCGCCATGTTACTTGACCCATCAACGACCATGACAGAGGACAGTGAACTCTTATTGATGTTTGCGGCGCGTGCCGATCATGTGGCGCAAGTGATTTTGCCAGCGCTCGCTCAGGGTAAATGGGTGCTGTGCGACCGCTTTATCGATTCCACCATTGCCTATCAAGGGTTTGGGCGCAAACAGGGCGATAGGGCAGAACTTAGCAAAATCGAATTACTGATTCAGCAGTTTGTGGCAAAAATGCCAGATATGACCATTTGGCTAGATTTACCGGTAACAGAAGGGATGAGCCGTGCCAAAAATCGCGGCAAACTAGACCGCTTTGAGCAAAATCAGCTAGAGTTTTTTGAGCGGGTGCATCAAGGGTTTGCTTATCAAGCAGCACAGCAACCGCAGCGCGTCAAACGCATTGATGCGCATGGTACAGCCGATGAAGTGTTGGCCAAAGTGCTAACACAGCTGGGTATTTAATGTCGTTATTTAGTGTTATAAAGCTTTTACAATTATTATGAAAAAAGGGGATGATAAACTTCCCCTTTTTTATTTAACCCATACTATGGCATAGATGGCGTTAGAATCACATCTGCCGCGACTGGCAAAGTTTGTGGAAAGTCTTTGTTGTAATGCAGTCCGCGCGATTCGTGGCGACGTAGCGCGGAGCGCACAATGAGCTCAGAGACTAGCAGCAAATTACGCAATTCAATCAGATTTTTGCTGACCACAAAGTTGGCGTAGTAATCATTTACTTCTTGTTTTAACAACAAAATGCGGTTGAGTGCGCGATGTAGGCGTTTGTCTGAGCGCACAATACCAACGTAGTGCCACATGCTTTGGCGCAATTCATCCCAGTTTTGCAGCACGATGACTTCTTCGTCAGGGTCGGTTACATGTTGGCTGTCCCAATCAGGAATAGCAGGAATGGGGGGGACGCGATTTTCTGCAAATGCGGCGGCAATATGGCGCGCTGCAGTCATCCCATACACAAAACATTCTAATAGCGAGTTGCTCGCCATGCGATTGGCGCCATGCAGACCCGTAAATGACGTTTCGCCCATGGCATATAGATTGAACACATCGGTTTGGGCGTTTTCATTGACCATCACCCCACCACACGTGTAGTGAGCGGCGGGTACCACGGGGATTTTATCTTGGGTCATGTCAATGCCCAGCTCTAGTAGCCGCTCATATAACATAGGGAAATGACCTTTAATAAACGCTGGGTCTCTATGAGTAATATCTAACCAAACATGACGTATTCCCAAACGCTTCATCTCAAAATCGATGGTGCGAGCCACGATGTCACGCGGTGCCAGCTCACCCCGTTCATCGAAGCGAAGCATAAAGCGCTCACCTTCTGGATGTTCTTTGGTTGCTGGTAGGCGCAGGTAGGCACCTTCACCGCGCATGGCTTCGGTGATTAAAAACGAACGCGCTTCTGGATGATAGAGACAAGTAGGATGGAACTGATTAAATTCCAAATTCGCAACGCGGCAACCTGCGCGCCATGCCATCGCGATACCATCCCCCGTGGCAATATCTGGGTTGGATGTATACAAATACGCTTTTGAGGCCCCGCCGCATGCCAAGGCGATAAAGGGCGCGGTAAAGGTAATGACTTGATTGGTGGCCAAATCAAGGGCGTACAGCCCCACGGCACGATTGGGCTCGCTAATCGGACTGTAGTTGTGTTTGCTAAGCTTATTGGTGGTGATGACATCAATGGCAGCGACATACTCAAACAGTTTGACATTCGGACATTGTTTGACACGTTTGACTAACGTGGTAGAAATGGCCACCCCAGTGGCATCTGCCGCATGGATGATACGACGTTTGGTATGACCACCTTCACGGGTCAGGTGTAAGGTTTCGTTCTCATCCAAGGTAAACTTGACACCTTGTTTGAGCAAAAACTCCACCGCTTCTCGGCTATGCTCTACCGTAAAACGTACCGCATCTTCATGGCAAAGACCTGCTCCTGCAATCAAGGTATCATCGACATGCTCATCAACCGAGTCATCATCCGATAGTACCGCTGCCACGCCGCCTTGGGCATAAAAAGTGCTGGCTTCAGTGAGCTTGTCTTTTGCCAAAACAGCAATCGATAGATGGCTTGGTAAGGATAAAGCTAACGATAAACCTGCACCGCCACTGCCAACAATCACCACATCAAATGCGTGGCGATGGTTAGCCTGTGCTTGCGGCTTTGTAGTTTCTTTGATAGGGGGGGGTGACACATTAACGCTTGCTGTCATAAGGCTGACGTCCTTCAAATTAATGAGTTAAAGAGCCAAAAAAACTAAGCAAGCGCTGAGCAAATTGGGTCAGCGTGCTACATTTAAAAGGCTGTGTTTAAAAGCTATGGTTAAAAAAGCTAGGTTTAAAAAGCCATGTGAAAATAAGCTATCATATCAGCTTTTATAAATGATGGCGGATTTTTTCTATGGTTTGTTTTTTAAGTAGCTAGTCCATCCAAATCGCCAATGGTTAAGGCTAAACAGGGTGCGACGTATGCAAACGCGCTCGTCTTTGTTTTGCCGTCGCTACTAGACAATGGGGGAAAAATGCAAAATCAGGCGTTTTTTGAAGCAATTTAATACAAAAAACTCGCCTAGCTGTTCATCCATTTTTTGCGATATGATGATAGTTTAAATTGTCATATTCATCATTGCCATTTATAATGGGCGCTTTTTTTATACGTATTTGTCACCCAAATTATTGATTATTCTGTAAATTTAGGTAACGCTTTATATGGGTAGTAGCATGATTGGCAGTTGGCTAGGTCATCTTGGAGCGCTCATTGCCGTCTTGGTAATCCTATGGTCGTGCCTAAAAACCGTGCAACTCAAAGCGCGGACGGATAACCTGCAAATCCTGCTGCAGCTGATCAGCTTTTACGCGCGCTATTGGTTTGTTTGGTTGTTGCTGTGGGCAAACGTGCAACTGCTGTATGACAACCAAATCATCTACTGGCTGCTTATCGCGTTATCGCTATTGTATATCTATATGAGCTGGGTTGAGCCCAATCGGCTGCGCGTTTCGCGTTTTTCAATCAATTTGACCGCATCTGCGAACTATCAGCCTGCGACCGATATTTCACTGGCTGCGTCATCGTCAAAACCTATCAAACGACAACCTATCAAACGACAAGCTGCAAAAATTGCGGTGCTGAGTGATATCCATATTGGTATATTTTCTAACCCCCATCAGTTAGCGCGTTTGGTGAAATGCCTTAATCGCTTAGAGGTTGATGCGGTGCTGATTTTGGGTGATTGGTTATATCAAGCGACAACTTTGGATGCCCAACTAAGCCCATTTAAAACGCTGAATAAGCCTTGTTATACCGTCCTTAGCGATGCCGACACCCAGCAGGTTGTCGATGATGCGCAAAATAGCGAATCTGCTAGCAGCACGTCATTAATCAATATCTTGCCAGCCTTCGGTATTCAATTATTGCCTGAGCAAGGCTTGCGCATTGCCGGGATAAAAATCATAGGCATTCATAATGGCAGTACAATGGATTTACCGCGCGTGATTGAACAGCAGCGCAGCGCGGGGCAGCCATTAGTGATTGCCACCCATGATATCAAGCAGTTAGAAGCCAATCCGCGAACCTTAAGCGACGCCAACAACGATACTTTGGTGATTGCGGGGCAAACGCATGGTGGGCAGGTCAATATACCTGTATTGACACCGCTGATGGTGAGAGCATTGACAGGTAATAAACTGGCGGCAGGGTTACGCAGACCAGATACAGCCAAACAATCCGACTATCATCCCAAAGCATTCAATGCGGCTAACAAACCCAGCAAACGCTACCAAGTATGGGTGAATACTGGGATTGGCATGACAGGGTTGCCGTTTCGGTTTAACTGCCCGCCTACCATTGATGTGCTAACCATCCAGGTTCAAACGGTTGATGCTTAACCCATACCATTCGCCACTGTAAGGCAGCGACTATAAACCAGTTGCTGCCTTATTATCTAGTTGAGTGAGGTCTATAACCTGATTGGCTACAGCGGTGGAGAAACTTGCGTTTGCTATCAAAGCGCTTAAACTTCGCCCCAAATGTATGCTACACTAGACAAAAATTTTCAAAAAATTGTCGCAGCTGTTACATATTCTACTTAAGGTTTTGTCCAAGGTATTGTTATGACCCCCATTTTAGATAAACTACAAGGCTCTATGGTCGCATTGATTACACCTATGCATAGCAATGGTGACGTCGATTGGCAATCATTGGCAAATCTCATTGATTGGCAAATCGAGCAAGGTACGGACGTACTGGTATCGGTTGGTACGACCGGTGAATCCGCAACCTTATCCATGCAAGAGCATGTGGATGTCATTGAATTTACCATGAAGCAAGTGGGTTGTCGTATTCCCGTCATCGCGGGTACCGGCGCTAACAATACAGTTGAAGCCATTGAGCTGACCCAGCACGCCAAACAGGCGGGCGCTGATGCCGCGCTGCTTGTAGTGCCTTACTACAACAAACCGACCCAAGAAGGGCTATACTTACACTATAAAGCCATTGCCGAAGCCGTAGACATTCCCCAAGTGCTATACAACGTACCCGGGCGCACTGTTGTTGATATGCAGCAAGCCACTGTCGAGCGCTTAGCGGACATCGAAAATATCATCGCGATTAAAGATGCGACGGGTGACGTGGCGCGTGGTGCCAAACTGATTGAAGCAGTAAAAGGTCGCATGATTGTATTGTCAGGAGATGATGAAAGCGCGTTAACGCTGATGCGTCATGGGGCAAAAGGCAATATCTCAGTGACCGCCAATGTCGCGCCAAAAATCATGAGCCAAATTTTTGGCTTGGCACTCAAAGGTGAGTTTGAACAAGCCGAAGCATTAAACCAAAAAATAACCCATTTACATCAAGATTTATTTATCGAGTCAAGTCCCATTCCTGCAAAATATGCCTTATACAAAATGGGTCATATTGAGCAAGGTATCCGTTTACCATTAACTTGGCTTACCCCAGAACACCAACAAGTGATGGATGAAGCACTTGCCAAAGCAGGTTTATTATGAAAAAAACACTCAGCGCTAACCACAATCGATTCAACGCCCAGCTAGCCCTAGCGATTATTGCCTCTGCTAGCATTGCTATGACAGGCTGTACTACTTTTAAACGTAAAGTTGGCGACAATTCTTTGAACTATACCAAAACCAAAAAACTTGAACCCATCCAATTACCGGCAGATGCACAAACGCTACCTTTTACGCCAGTTTATGCAGTGCCGCAATCGGGTGAAAATACGTTAAAAATCACAAAAGAAGGCAGTAAGCGTTTTGAGCTACCGCGTCCAATTAGTACCGTAAAATAGAGAGTGGCTGACCGCATCTATGATAGTTTGCAGCTGGTGTTGCTAACCGCGTATCAGCCAATCAATGCAACTGTCATAAATTAGCTACTCTGAGCCAACCTTAGCCAATCTTAAACAGCCATTTGGGAATTACCATGCAAAAACTCGATTTACTTTATAAAGGCAAAGCAAAATCAGTCTTCGAAACTGACAATCCAGATTATCTGATTTTAGAATTTCGTGATGATACCTCTGCGTTCAACGGCGAGCGTATCGAACAGTTAGCGCGTAAAGGCAAAGTCAATAACCGCTTTAATGCCTTTATCATGCAAAAACTCAGCGAAGCAGGCATCGAAACCCATTTTGAACAGCAATTATCAGATGAAGAAGTGCTGGTCAAACGCCTAACAATGATTCCCGTCGAGTGTGTGGTACGTAACTATGCAGCAGGCAGCCTAGTACGTCGCTTAGGCTTACAAGAAGGTCAAGCGTTGACGCCACCTACCTTTGAATTATTTTATAAAGATGACGGTTTGGGCGACCCGATGGTAAATGATTCGTTAGCGGTATCACTTGGCTGGGCAACGCAAGCACAACTGGATGAAATGAAAGCCTTAACCTTTAAAGTCAATGACGTGTTATCAAAAATGTTTGATGACGGTGGTTTGATGTTGGTGGATTTCAAACTAGAATTTGGGGTATTCAAAGACCGTATCGTACTGGGCGATGAGTTCTCGCCAGATGGTTGCCGCGTCTGGGACAAACAAACCAAGAAAAAACTGGATAAAGACCGTTTCCGTCAAAGCCTAGGTGATGTGGTCGAAGGTTATGAAGAAGTTGCCCAACGTATTGGCGTGTCTTTGGTTGATGAGTCAGGTCGATAAATCGGACGCATTTATCAAGCTAGCTAATCGCTACAGCGAATCTAATTAAGTCCAATTAAATTTGGATGGCATGTGAAATAGATAAACATCTAAAACTGGGGCTTGCTCCAGTTTTGTGTTTTTAGCAGGTTATTTAAGTTTAAATTTAAGCTTAATTTTTTATCCCTCAATATGATTAATAAAAGAGTCTTTCATTTGGCCAACCCTATCACTCATCAATATATCAAGCACCCGCTTACCACCTTGACCCAATTCAATCGCAATCCCAGACCTTGGCATATGCCGTTGTTTGTGGCATTTGCGATTAGTTTTCCAGTGATGGTCGGCGCGTATCTGGGTGATTTGCGCATGGGGCTACTCGCGTCACTCGGTGCGATGGTGATTTTAAACTTACCCTATACTGGGTCGTTATTGTCTCGCATGACCACGGTATTGGCGTGTAGTTTTGGGATGGTCGCGTGTTTTGCCGTTGGTTTGGTCGCCCACAACGTACCCATCTTGACAATTCCCTTGATGTTTTTTGTGACCTTTTGGTGTACGCTGTTTAGCCGTTATTATAAGTTACCACCGCCTGCTGGGCTGTTTATCATCATGGCTTCAGCGATTGCGCTGTTTATGCCTGCACCCGTGTCACAAATCCCACAGCTGATTGGCGTGGTGGCATTGGGCGCGTTGTTTGCGGGGATGGTGGCGTGTTTTTATGCGTTATTGCTGATTTATAATAAGCCTATCTTACCGGTAAAGGCACCGATGCCCGTGCGGGAGATTTTGGGTGATACGCTCATTGTATCGGCGTTTATCGCTTTATCATTGCTGCTCGCGCTGTGGCTAGAGATGCCTAAGCCCTATTGGGTGCCGATGAGCTGCTATGTCATCATGCAAGGGATGAATTTTCAAAGCATGTGGATCAAGCAGATACATCGTATTGTAGGTACAGCGATTGGTATGCTGCTAGCTTGGCTATTGCTATCGGTGCATTTGAGCGATATGGGGGTGGCGCTAGGCATTTTTGGCATGATGTTTTGTATTGAGACTTTTGTGGTACGCCATTATGGGGTGGCGGTTATTTTTATCACCCCACTGACCATCTTTTTGGCAGAGTACAGCGCGGTGCAGCCTACCTCAATCAGTGAGATTATCGTCACGCGGCTTTGGGATACCGTGCTCGGCTGTCTCATGGGTGTGCTAGGCGGTATTGTCATTTTATCACCGATAGTGAGGCAAAAATTACAAGTCATCGTCGATAAAGTCGTGGCGAAATTGCCAATATAGCTTTTTTATCCAAAAAAACAAAAAAGCCACTCGATAATCTGGGTGGCTTTTTTATAATCTTTAAAATTCATTGTTAAAAATAATCTTTAAAACTAACCACTAGCATTAATCGCTCAATCCCAAGACAGTCATCACCCCATCGAGTCCTGCGACCGTTACCGCATAATTCGCTTGGTCGCGCACAATCGGTTTGGCGCGATAGGCAATACCGATATCGGCTAGTCCTAGCATTGGCAAGTCATTAGCGCCATCGCCGACAGCAACAGTCTCTGACAGCTTAATGCCTAGACGCTGTGCTACGGCTTGCAAAATTTCGGCTTTACGCTTGCCATCTACAATCGCTGAGGTGATTTCACCTGTCACTAGATTATCGACGATATCTAGGTCATTGGCATAACTCTCATCCATCCCTAAGCTGTTTTTCACGTATTCGGCAAAATAGTTAAAGCCGCCTGAGACCAACACCACATAGTAACCATGATTTTTTAGTGTGCTAATCAAGCGTTTTGCCCCTGGGCTAAAGGTAATGTGATTGGCAATAATATCTTCGAGCACCTCACTGGATAACCCTTTAAGCAAAGCCACACGGCGAGTAAAGCTTTCAGCAAAATCAATTTCCCCGCGCATGGCAGATTCGGTGATCGTATCGACTTGCTCACCAATCCCCGCTTTTTTTGCCAATTCCACAATCACTTCTTGCTCAATCAACGTCGAATCCATATCAAACAACGCCAGTTTATGCGGGCGCACCAATGTCGCAAGGGGCATGACATTGATATCTACGTGATAGAGGTTGTTGGCGGCGATTTGTTTGATCCGTTGCGGTAAGTCGCTGATATCGCTATCTAATTCTAGCGTCACAATCCAGCGAATCGTCGTCACAGGGCTGGTTTGCTCAGCTTGGGCGCGTGTGTCATTGGCTTGCCAATCAAGCTCATTGACTAAGGTGTCTTGATGTAAGAGGCGAATGGCAGGATGAAGGTTTGCAAGGGTTTGGCTAATTTGGCTCAATAGCCCCAATTCAAACTTGGCAGCGCTTAGGGTAATCGCGTAACTATGGGGAAAATGCTGATTAAGTTGATACAAAAAATTTGTCGTCATGGTAGTTTACCCCTTGTATGCCAAAAAAATAAACATGATAATGTAGCATTTAATCGCTCCTAAAGAAAGTTTAATCTACCCATGAATCATCTAGCCCCCCGTCAAGGCAAATTCGCTATTGTACTACTTATTAGTTTTTGTTTACATTTTTTGATGCTTACTTTTAGTAGTGAAAAATCCCAATACGAGCAGCGTACCCAAAAGGGTGAAAAAATTGTTGAACAGTTAGCCAAAGAAGCCATGGTGGGCATCACCAGCCAAGATAGAATTAGCCTGAGTGTCTTGGCAAACCGCTACCAAGTTGATCAGGAAGTCGCCAAGCTTGTCATCAGTGATCAAAACAATAAGCCGCTGGTGCAAACGGGACAAGCGCAAAACGAAGTGGGGCAGGTGATTGACAAACCCATTATCCAAAACAACCAAGTTCTCGGTCACGCCACCATCATTATGAAAGCGGTCTCCAAAGGCGAGATTGTCAGTAGTCAATGGTTGTTTGTATTAGGGTCAGCAATTTTGCATGGGTTTTTATGGCTGATTTATGGCTATATGGCGCGCCCAACGCAGGAACAGCTTGCGCAATTGGGTGAAAAAGTCCAGCAGCATATCGCGCTTGCGCGTGGTAGCCTAGCATCTACCAACCCTGCATTGACAGCGGATGGTGAATTGCAGTTAGACGAAGACACCTTGTACAATAAAGCAGGGGATAGCAGCGCGACCGCGCAACCTGCCGCCACTGGCAAAACCATCAATGATTTTTTAAATCGAGAAAAATCAAAATCTGCTAAAGACATTCCCCAAACCCAGCCCACAGCGACTAAAGCGACTGACAATCTGGCTCAAGAAACGACGATAGACAGCCAAAAACAACCCGAAATCGAATTACAAATTCATTTTTATGACCAGTATCATCTGCTAAAACGGGTGGCACCTGAAGTTGCAAAACCGTATTTTCAATTGTGTAATCAGCTATTGATGCGCGCATCAAACAGCTTATTTAATTCCTCAAACAATGTGTTAAATCGCTATATCAAAGACGTGTATATCAAAGACAACTCGCATTTTAATGCCAACGGCGCGGTCATTCATCTAGCAGGTAAAGCCGAGCAATTGCCACTGGCAGCGGTGTTATTGTCAAAATTGTTGATTATCCTCAACCAAGTGGTATACGAAAAACACCGTGAGCTATCGCGTTTTGCCTTGCCATTAACCATCGGTACTAGTATCAGCCATCAATTCGATGACGTACAAAAACTGATGGCAAACCACGCCAAAGAAGATGGTTTATTACTCCTGTATCCGCTCGATTTGCTTAAAACTTTAGATGGTAAAGTGCAGTTTAAAAACCTGCAACATCCGACCACTATCACAGAGCGTGAAATGGTTTGGTACAACGGTTTATCAGAAACCTTGATGACCGAACTCATTGCCAAACGCGATGATATTTTGACCGCCACAGAAAAATAAAAGAATCATGGCTATTTTTTATTTCGCCACTTGACTTGACTGACAAAACCCATTATAAGGCTTTATGAAATTGCAAATTTATCGAATCGACCAGCGAAAGGAGCACTAAATGGCTGATCCAGATATTGATGATAGCTTTGAAGATGACAATTTTGATGATGACGATGACGCGCGACTCGTAGATGACGACGCATCGGGTCGAAGTCGGGCAAGTAGTCTTGAAAAACGTCGTTTGATTGATAATTTATTGGAAGAAAAGCGTCTAGAGCGCTCACTCAAAGACAGTTTTGATGACGATCTTGATGACTTAGACGATGACGACGATTTTGACGATGATGAGTTGTAAGTCAAGCAAAAGGTTAATACACTAGGTATTAACCTTTCTTTTTTCAATCCGCTTTTTTGATAGCATACTAGGATAACCACCATGGATTTTGATGATTTAATCGATTTTTTAGACAGTGATGACAATGAATTTGGGCTATCGAGCATCGCTACACACGGCTTTTTAACCGCCTCTATTGTCGGCAAACCTTTAGACAATTGGCAAACCTATCTTTTTGAAGGGCATGAAAAACAAGTCAAGCCAGATGTGCTATCAGCCATTGTACAGTGGCGTGATGAGCTGCAAGCCATGCTGCAAGATGAGCGTGAAATTGAGCTGCCTTTTGATGTCGACGAAACTGACTATCTCGATATTGAAAACTCAGAAATTAGCGAATGGTCGGTGGGTTTTGTTGATGCCATGTATGCCAGCGATGACGAAGAAGATGATTGGTTTGATGATGACGACAGCGAAGAAGATGTGGCAATGCTGACGTTACCGATGATTTTGTTTAGTGGCATTGATGAAGACCAACCGGATATGCAAGAGCTACTCAAAGACCCAGAAACCATGAGTCAAATGGCACAAGCCATAGAAAAAAATATCGTTGAGTTGTTTTTGTTATTTCATACCAATGACTAAATGATGGGTTGTAACAAACTAAGGGCGTATTAAATACGCCCTTTTTATTTACCGCATTATTTTTGCTCTAGTTGCGGTACGTCTGAGCCGTGGGCATTGGATAACAAACCTGATTGGCTATATAACGCCAATTTAGCCCGGGTATCTGAAATATCTAGATTACGCATGGTCAGCTGACCGATACGATCCATTGGCGTGAACGCCGCATCTTCCACTTTTTCCATTGATAGGCGCTCTGGTTGGTAGGTCAAGTTGTCGGACTCGGTGTTTAAGATGGTATAGTCATTACCGCGGCGTAGCTCGATGGTGACTTCACCCGTGATAGCTTTGGCGACCCAACGCTGTGCGGTTTCACGAAGCATCAAGGCTTGTGAGTCAAACCAGCGACCTTGGTACAACAAGCGACCTAGGCGTAAGCCATTGATACGGTACTGCTCGATGGTGTCTTCGTTATGAATCCCAGTGACCAAACGCTCATAGGCAATGTGTAACAGCGCCATGGCAGGGGCTTCATAGATACCCCGTGATTTGGCTTCGATGATACGGTTCTCAATTTGGTCACTCATCCCAAGACCATGACGACCGCCGATTTCGTTGGCTTTTAAAATCAAATCCACTGGGCTATCAAAGGTTTCGTCATTGATTGCCACGGGCATGCCTTGTTCAAAGCGTACTGTTACCGTTTCTTTGTCGATTTTGACATTTTCATCCCAAAATGCCACACCCATAATCGGCTCAACGATGTGCATGCTGGCATCCAAAAATTCCAAATCCTTGGCTTCATGCGTCGCGCCGAGCATATTTGAGTCAGTTGAGTAGGCTTTTTCTTTGGACATTTTGTAGTCAAAGCCATTGTCGATTAAGAACTGTGACATCTCGCTACGACCGCCCAATTCATCAATGAAGGTTTGGTCAAGCCACGGTTTATAGATTTTAAGGGCAGGGTTAGTGAGTAGACCATAGCGATAAAAACGCTCAATATCATTGCCTTTATAAGTTGAGCCATCGCCCCAAATGTTGACATCATCTTCTTTCATGGCGGTGACTAGCATGGTGCCTGTGACCGCACGACCCAGTGGCGTGGTGTTGAAGTAGGGCATACCACCGGTGCTGACATGAAACGCACCACATTGAATTGCGGCAATACCTTCAAGCGCCAATTGCAAACGGCAATCAATCAAACGCGCTTTGACCGCACCGTATTGGTCGGCTTTTTTGGGAATGGCGTTGTAATCGTCTTCGTCAGGTTGACCTAAGTTCGCGGTATAAGCGTATGGCAGCGCGCCTTTTTGCTTCATCCAAAGTAGCGCAGCTGAGGTGTCAAGTCCGCCTGAAAACGCGATACCAACTTTTTGTCCGACGGGGACAGATTGTAAAATGGTGGCGTTATTGGTGGCATTGTTTGTGGTATCGTGGCTCATAACCTTTCCTATCAAGTCATCAAAAAATAATGTGCAAAATCAACCTATCGAATTATTGTAACATTTTTGTCAACGTGTTTTTCGCCATTTTTTGACAATTACCCATAATTTGTCGCAATAAAAAAGCCAATCATTTGATTGGCTGTATCGGCTAAATCGCGGTTATTGGTACAAGACTTCGACGATTTCATATTCGACTTCGCCGCTTGGGGTTTGGATTTTGGCTTCATCACCTTCTGATTTGCCAATCAGACCGCGCGCGATGGGCGAATTAATCGAGATTTTATTGGCTTTAAAATCCGCTTCGTCATCACCCACAATTTTATAGCGTTTTTGCTCTTCCGTATCGAGATTTTCAATCACTACCGTGACGCCAAACACCACGCGACCTTCTTGCGGTAGTTTGAGCGGATCAATGACTTCAGCCCCGCCCAATTTGGCTTCAATATCGCGAATACGGGCTTCACAAAATCCTTGCTGCTCACGGGCAGCATGGTACTCGGCATTTTCTTTTAAGTCGCCATGTTCGCGCGCTTCGGCAATCGCCGCGGTAATACGTGGACGGTCAACGGTTTTGAGCTGTTTGAGCTCTTCTTCTAAAGCCGCGTGACCTTGAGGCGTCATTGGATAACGTTGCATAGGGGATTCCTTTTGTCACAAATAGGGATTCAAACGGCAAGATTGCCAAAGTAACAAGTCACAAAAAATGGTCATCAACGCTCGTGATTAACCATTATCTATTTTGTATAGATGAAAAAAACCATGCTAGACAGGGCTACTGCCTAACAAGGTTCTAGTAAAAAATCTGCTGTGCTGCGTTAATCACCACAATAACGGTATTTTACTTGATAACGGCTTGTGATGCAAAGCATTCACTCAATTGACTGAATGAACCCTCATATCACCAAGCTGAGCTGATGGTAACACCCACGGCTTTATTTTCATACCAAGGTAAAATAGTGGCATTGTCAAACGGTTGCGTCATCACCAAACCACTGACGATACCCAGCGCGCAGCCAGCAACCACATCACGGGTATGGTGCTTGTCGGCATCCACACGTGACCAGCCCACATAGGCGGCAGGAATCATTGCCATCGAGCCATAGCGCCAGCCATAGCGTTGACCGATGAAAGTCGCGCCCGCGCAAGAATCACTAGCATGCCCTGACGGAAACGAGTAATCTTCGCCATTGGGACGTTCGCCCCAAGCGGTGTCATTGGTGGTGTATTTGAGCGCATAGGTAGCCGCCAAATTGGTTGCCATGGTTTTGCCTAGTTGATAGACGCCTTCTTGGTCATGTTTGGCAAGTGCCATGCCTAAGCCTGCTACCGGGATAGCAATATGCAATATATCGCCCGCTTTTTCGCTATCGCTTTTGGCATATACCGTTGTCGTCGGCGCTAATACAGCAGCGAGCAGTATGATATTAAAGGTCTTAGAAGGTTGTCTCATGGCATTCACACCCTGATTGTGGTTAGTGGTCAAAACATTGATAAACGTGGCTATACTTAGGGCAAACCCAGTGTACACCCCAAACCTTAGGATTATCTTAGCCCATAAAAAAATACTGATAGCGCTGGCTATCAGTATTTTAAAATAGCGGTGATTATCCCTGTGTCTGTGTATGTAGCGATTGGAGCTTATACACATCAAATGGTAGCTGCACTTTATACGCTTGGGTAACTGCTGCCGCGGCATTTAAGGTGGTCACATTAAATACTTTATGCTGTAAGGCTGAGCGGCGAATCGAGAACGAGTCTTCATGCGCTTGTTTGCCTTCAGTGGTATTGACCACAATCGCAATCTCACCATTTTTGATGGCATCGACGATATGTGGGCGACCCTCGGTGACTTTGTTGATGCGCTCACAGGGGATACCTGCTTCGGTCAAGATTTTTTGTGTACCTGAGGTTGCCACAAGTTTAAAGCCATAGTCGGCAAATTGTTTTGCCACTGGTACTAGATTGGCTTTGTCGCTTTCACGCACTGATAAGAAGACTTTTTTAACTTCATTCTCTACTGGCAAACCGGGCAACCTATCGTTACTGCCGATGATGGCTTTGTAGTAAGCCTCACCAAAGGTCTGACCCACGCCCATGACTTCACCCGTTGATTTCATCTCAGGGCTTAAAATGGGGTCAACGCCTGGGAATTTGGCAAAAGGGAAGACCGCTTCTTTGACCGCAAAAAATGTTGGAATCACCTCAGTGGTAAAGTTTTGTTCCACAAGCGTTGTGCCAGCCATACAACGCGCAGCAACTTGCGCAAGTGAAGTGCCAATGCATTTTGATACGAAAGGCACCGTACGTGAGGCGCGTGGATTGACTTCAAGGATATAAACCACACCATCTTTGACCGCGTATTGGACGTTCATCAAGCCCACCACACCCAGCTCTTTTGCCATCGCCACGGTCTGTTCGCGCATCACATCGCAAATCTCTTGGCTAAGTGAATACGGAGGGATTGAACACGCTGAATCACCTGAATGCACGCCCGCTTGTTCGATGTGCTGCATGATACCGCCAATCACCACGTTGGTGCCGTCAGAGATACAATCCACATCCACTTCAATCGCATCATCCAAGAAACGGTCAAGTAACACAGGGGCTTCATTGGACGCTTGTACGGCTTCACGCAAATAACGACGCAGTTCGTTTTCGTTATAGACGATTTCCATGGCGCGACCGCCCAACACGTAAGAGGGACGGACAACTAGGGGATAGCCCACTTGCGTCGCTTTGACAATACCGTCTTCGGTACTGGTCGCCAAGGCATTGGGTGGCTGAGTAAAGCCCAATTGCTGAATCATGTGTTGGAAACGTTCACGGTCTTCTGCACGGTCAATCGCATCTGGGCTAGTACCGATGATATGCACGCCAGCGGCCTCCAGTGCACGCGCTAATTTTAATGGCGTTTGTCCACCGTACTGCACAATCACGCCTTCGGGTTTTTCGATGCGCACGATTTCAAGCACATCTTCTAACGTAATAGGCTCAAAGTACAGACGGTCAGAGGTGTCATAGTCAGTTGAAACCGTTTCAGGGTTACAGTTGACCATGATGGTCTCATAACCATCTTCACGCATTGCCAAGGCGGCGTGCACACAGCAATAGTCAAATTCAATACCTTGACCAATGCGGTTAGGACCACCACCGATGACCATGATTTTTTTGTTGTTGGTTGGATTGGCTTCACATTCGTCATCATAGCTTGAATACATATAAGCGGTTGAAGTCGAAAACTCCGCGGCACAGGTATCCACGCGTTTGTACACAGGATACACGCCCAAATCCCAACGTTTTTTACGCAGTTGTTTTTGTGAAATACCCAGTAGTGTTGCTAAGCGTAAATCTGATAACCCTTTACGTTTGAATTGACGCAAGTTGTCGCGGGTCAAACCGCCAAAGCCAGTTTCTTTTACCAATTTTTCCGTTTTGACGATGTCTTCAATTTGCACTAAAAACCAAGGGTCAATACGAGTAAACTCAAACACTTCATCCACGCTCATGCCAAAACGGAAGGCATCAGCAATGTAGAAAATACGGTCGGGTGTAGGGGTTTTTAATTTAACTTTTAAGGTGCTGCGAATGGTATCGTCGTCTTGATTGAAATCAAGATACTCATCAAAACCATTCACCCCAATCTCAAGACCGCGTAACGCTTTTTGCATCGACTCTTGGAAGTTACGACCAATCGCCATCACTTCACCCACCGATTTCATTTGGGTAGATAAGGTGCTATCAGCTTGGGGGAATTTTTCAAAGTTAAAGCGCGGTACTTTAGTCACCACATAGTCAATGGCGGGCTCAAAGCTGGCTGGGGTCAAGCCGCCTGTAATATCGTTGCTAAGTTCATCGAGCGTGTAACCGACCGCAAGTTTTGCCGCGATTTTGGCAATCGGAAAACCCGTGGCTTTAGATGCCAAGGCGGATGAACGGCTGACACGTGGGTTCATCTCGATGACCACCATACGACCTGTTTTTGGGTCAATACCAAATTGTACATTTGAACCACCGGTCTCGACGCCAATCTCACGCAGCACCGCCAATGACGCATTACGCATGATTTGGTATTCTTTATCCGTCAAAGTCTGAGCAGGCGCCACAGTGATAGAGTCACCTGTGTGGACACCCATAGGGTCAAAGTTTTCAATCGAACAGACGATGATGCAGTTGTCTTTTTTGTCACGGACAACTTCCATCTCATACTCTTTCCAACCGATTAAGCTTTCGTCAATCAATATTTGGTGAGTGGGCGATAAGTCAAAGCCACGCTCACAAATCTCGACAAATTCGTCACGGTTGTAAGCGATACCGCCACCCGAACCACCCATGGTAAACGATGGGCGAATGATGCAGGGAAAGCCGACTTTGGCTTGAATGGCGAAGGCTTGTTCCATGGTTTCAGCCACTTCGGCGCGCGGGCACTCTAAGCCGATTTTTTTCATCGCTTGGTCAAACAGGTTACGGTCTTCGGCTTTTTCGATCGCGTCTTTGGTCGCGCCAATCAGCTCACAGCCATATTTTTCCAGTACGCCATGCTTGTCCAAGTCTAAGGCACAGTTGAGCGCGGTTTGTCCGCCCATGGTTGGTAAGATGGCATCAGGGCGTTCTTTATCAATGATACGCTCTACCGTTTGCCAGGTGATAGGCTCGATGTAGGTGGCATCTGCCATGACAGGGTCAGTCATAATGGTGGCTGGATTTGAGTTAACCAGAATGACGCGGTAGCCTTCTTCACGTAAGGCTTTACAGGCTTGTGCGCCTGAATAGTCAAACTCACAGGCTTGTCCGATGACGATAGGACCTGCGCCAATGATAAGAATGGATTTGATGTCGGTACGTTTTGGCATTGCTTTACACCCTTTTTAACTGCATTACGTAAAATTTAAAATAAAAAACTGAGTACTAACTGATGTTCTAAAACCCTAATTTTAAAAAAAGCGCGATTAACGCACTTTTTATTATAAATAAAACTCACCTTTGCCCACTTCGATGACCTTGCCACCCACAAAAATGTTTTGCTCGTTATCGACTTTGAGCATCAAGCGGTTGGGTCTGCCCATGTCATCGCCTTGGTGAATGGCTTTGCTTATCGGATAGTGATTTTGGCTAATATTGCCACTAAAATGGGTTTCAGCAAAGACATTAACCAGGTGAAAAGGGTATTGTTGCATTTACGCTTTCGCCTTTGCCATCATAGCTGCGAATTTATCAAATAGTGGCGCACAGTCATGGGGTCCTGGGCTGGCCTCTGGATGTCCTTGAAAACTAAACGCAGGCTTATTAGTAAGCTCGATGCCTTGATTTGAGCCATCAAATAACGAACGATGCGTCACTTTCACATTGCTAGGAAGCGTACTTTCATCCACCGCAAAACCATGGTTTTGTGAGGTAATCATCACCGTACCTGCTTCGATATCTTGTACAGGGTGGTTGGCACCATGGTGACCAAATTTCATCTTCAAGGTTTGCGCGCCGCTAGCCAGTGCCAATAGCTGATGACCTAGACAAATACCAAACAGCGGAATATCGGTTTGGGTGATGATATGTTTGATCGCATCAATGGCATAAGTACAAGGTTCAGGGTCACCAGGACCATTGGACAAGAAAATACCATCTGGGTTATGTTTGAGCACCTCATCGATAGGCGTTTGGGCAGGCACAACGGTGACATGACAGCCGAGGTCAACGAGCATACGCAAGATGTTGGTTTTGACGCCAAAGTCATACGCCACGATGTTAAATTTTTGCTCGATGTCAGTGCCCAATTCTTTAAAGCGACCACAAGTTGGGCTCACTTCTGGACTCACCAGTTGCCATGAGCCTTGCGTCCAGGTAAAACCCGCTTGGTCACAGCAGACTTTCGCCAAGTCCATGCCTTTGATACCGGCAAAACTTTTGGCAAGTTCGATTGCTTTGGCTTCATCGAGCTGACCGTCGCTATCGGCGGTCATGATACAACCGTTTTGTGCGCCTTTTTCACGTAGTAGGCGAGTGAGTTTTCGGGTGTCGATATCAGCGATGGCAACGGTGTTATGGTTAATCAGATACTCGCTTAGTGATTGGCTTGAGCGAAAGTTACTGATCGCCATGGTCAAATCACGGATAATCAATCCATTTGCCCACACTTTATGAATACGACCTGACTCTGTGTCTTCGTCGTTGGTGCCCGTATTACCGATATGCGGGTAGGTTAACGTGACGATTTGCTGGGCGTAGCTTGGGTCGGTCAAGATTTCTTGGTAACCTGTCATCGCTGTATTAAACACGACTTCACCAACGGTGTGTCCGCTAGCACCGATGCTGCGACCATAAAAAACCGTACCATCTGCCAATGCCAAAATTGCTTTTGCGTAATTCGTGTTCACCTAGTGCCTCCGCTCGTATCCTGTGTTCTACCCATGTGTGCGACGGTATACGATGCCCAGTCAATGCACATACCGTAAAAAGTATCGCCCACAAAAAAGCGAGAAGACATTGATTTTAAAGAAAATAGCTAACTGGTTTTAATGCGTTACCAGTCTGTGCCATTAACTTTATCATGCCAACTCGCTAAGGTTTGATTTTGCCTATTTTAACAGAACATCACAAAAAAAGGTAGCCAAAATTTTTGTCGAAATACAGTCTAAAAAGTACGTAAACTTGGTTGAAACAAACCAACCACAAACCAAATCGTTTCAACAATCCAAATGATCAGTACATACAAGCGGATTTGCTCGGCGGTCCAATCTAGCGAAAACCAGCCAATTAGCCACCACGATTGCCAACCTTCTAGCCATTTTGCGCCATTTCCCAGCAGCACCCAGCCATAAAATATACTGCTAAGCAAAAACAGCAACAACCATTGCAGTACTGGCATTTTGCTTATTCCTTTAACATTTGCTTTATGGATTTTACCCAATTGCCGCCACAAAGCGCGTAAGGATTTGTGCTAAACTGGTAAAAAATTCTGATAAGGTGCGCTTTAACCGCCCTTTAAAAAAGAGAACAGTCATGAATATTCTTACCCCCCAAACTGTGGTGATTATCGGCGGCGGCAATGTCGGTTTATCCTTTGCTTTACTGCTTGCCGACAAAGGCATCTCAAGTACGCTACTAGAAAAAGCCAAGTATCCGACCATCAGCCCTGATGATGACTTAGACCGCGAGCAATTTGACAGCCGTAACATCGCGCTGTCACGCCGTACGGTACAAATTTATCGTGGTATGACCTTTAATGGCAAAACGCTATGGGATGACTTGCAAAGCCATGCCTGCCGCATTGATGAAGTCGCTATCAGTGAAGAAGGTAGTTTTGGTAAAGCGACCCTCAACAAAGAAGACGAAGGGGTGGAAAGTTTTGGACAAGTAATGGAAAACGCTTGGCTTGGCAAAAAATTACTGCTCGCCGTGCAAAACAATCCGCTGATAACTTTGCTAGACGGTGCCAGCTTGACAGATATACAACAGACGGCAACCGATGTCACCATTCGCTTTGACCAAGCTCACCAAGCTCGCCAAACCTTAACGGCTGATTTACTGGTGGCTTGTGATGGTCAAAACTCGCCAAGCCGTCAACTACTGGGCATTGGCGCAACTGCGCATGATTATCACCAAGTCGGTGTCGTGGGCGTGGTCATGACGGACAAACCGCACCAGCATCAAGCGATTGAACGCTTTAATAAAATGGGCGCAGTTGCCGTGTTGCCTTTGGTTGATGCGTTTGATATCGGTCAAGGGGATGGACGACAAGCCCAGCAAGGCTACCGCCGCTCTGTGGTATGGGTGTGCCCAAAAGGCGAAGAACAGCGCTATTTGGATGACGACCAATACTTTCTTGACACTATTCAACAAGCCTTTGGCAGCTTAGCAGGCAGGTTTGTCAAAGCGGGTAAACGCGGCGCGTATCCACTGGTGAAAATATTGGCAGATAGCCAAGTCAAAGGTCGCTGCGTCATCATGGGCAATGCCGCCCACACCTTGCACCCTGTTGCAGGACAAGGCTTTAACCTATGTATGCGTGATGCTGATACGCTCGCCAAGATGCTAGCACAGCAAGTGATGCGCGGCGAAGATATTGGCGATAGTAGCATGCTACAAACTTATGCCAAACGCCGTAAAGCTGACCAAAAACGGGTAGAAATTTTCTGCGATACGGTGGTGTATGGTTTTATGCACCAAAATCCCTTGCTCAAAATCGCGCGTAATGTCGGACTCATTGCCTTTGATAAAGTGCCATTTGTGAAGCCAGCTGTGGCAACCTTTGCGATGGGGCTGAAATCATGAAAAACACTACATTAATCATCGGCGGTGGTGTTGTTGGCACGACATTGGCGTTAAAGCTTGCCCAAGCGCGCCATCCTGTCACCTTGATTGACGCCCGTCCACACCTCACTCAAGCCGACTGGGAGCAAAAACTCACCGAGCGTGATGCTCGTGTCTATGCCTTAAGCGTTGCCAGTATCAACCTACTCAAAGAGGTCGGTGCATGGCAGCGTATCGAACAAAGCAAACGCAAAGCCGACTATACCCAAATGCAGGTATGGCAAACCAATGGCGTGGGCGAGCTAAATTTTGGTGATGCTCAAACACCGCAATTATTGGGTAGTATGGTTGAGCCATTTATCATCGAAAAAGCGCTGTATGACAGTTTTGACGATGAGCGGCTTGTCCATCAGGGTCAATCCTATTTGCGCCATATTGCAGGGCATAAGGTCACCGATATCGCTTGGCAAGGTGAAGATTTGGGGTATCAAGTTAGCTTAGATAATGGCACCACGCATCAAGGTAAGCTATTAATCGGTGCTGATGGGCGCGGCTCTATGGTACGCCAAGCGGCAGGGATTGGGTTAGATACTTTGGCGTATCAGCAAACAGCAATCTGCTGCGCCATCAAAACCGAGCAGCCACACAAGGCGACAGCCAGACAAGTGTTTTTGCCGACAGGGCCTTTGGCACTTTTACCGCTGGCAGATGTGACGGCTGACGATCAGGCGAACCCGCAACATTGGCAATCAGTGGTATGGACATTGCCGACCAATGCTGCCCTTGATTTACTCTCGCTGCCACCAAAAGAGCTTGCCAAAGAACTCGCCTTTGCCAGTGGCTATGCCTTAGGCGATATCACTGAGATTGAGTCAATCGCCAGTTTCCCACTGGGTGCCCAACATGCCAAAAATTATGTCAAAGCCAACTTAGCGTTGATTGGCGATGCCGCGCATGGGGTGCATCCTTTGGCGGGACAAGGCTTAAACTTGGGTATGCTCGATATCATCGCATTGAGCGATATTTTGCAAAAAGATTATCAGCGGTCAAGCAACAAGCTATGGGCAAGTCTTGCGACATTACAGCGTTATGAGCGTCAACGCTATGCAAATAACGCTATGATGATGCATAGTTTTTCTGGGATTAATTGGATTTTTGCTACACAGTTGCGTCCGATTCAGCAGTTACGCAGTGAAGGCGTGAGCATGGTTAGCAAGATCAAACCCTTGATGAAATTCTTTACCCAAAAAGCCAGTGGCATCTAAAAATTTTTAACAGCAAAAAAAATCCTCGATAACTTATCGAGGATTTTTAATGATGAATCAACCGTGAAAGGTGGTTTAATTCGCTGGGCTTGCAACGGTTGTAACGGTTGTGGTACCGGTTGCAGGAATTGCATTGTCATCAACAATGTATGCATCGACACGGCGGCCTTCTTGGTCTTTACCTGCAGCACCTGTCGTGTCTTGAGGTTTGATCAATTCAAGTTGTGATTGTGGCACACCATTAGCTACTAAGAATGATCTAACTGCTTGGGCACGCTCTTTTGCTAATTTCTCATTGGCAGCGGCATTACCTGTGCTGTCGGTATAACCACTGATACCGATTTTTTTACCTTGTTTAGCGGCTTCAAGGATATCATTGGCTTTTTCTTTGGCATTACCAGCAACTTGTGCTTTACCCGTAGCAAAGTAGAAGCTTAGGCGACCATTTTCAAATACCACTGAAGGCTCAGTGCTAGAAATAGTTGTTGCCGTTGTTTCAGTGGTTGTCATCGTTGTGCCAGATGCCATTGGCATACTTGCAACAGCGGTATCAGTAGCGGACGCCACAGCTAGGGCTGAGGTATCGGTTGCACTTGCCGCAGAGACTTCAGTTGTGGTAGTGGTTGTTGTTGTTGAAGCAGTGGTAGAAGCCACAACTGGCGTCGCGACTGGCTCAGTTTTGTTACATGATTTTAACAATGCCCAAGCAAGTGCACCTAAAATCAACAGACCAATAATTGGCAGTAACATTTTCATCAAGCCGCCTTCTTCCGCTTTAGGCGTAGCAACCAAATGCTCCTCTGTACGAGTGGTCGTTTGGACAGTAGGCGTGGTTGCTGCATGCGCAGGCGACAAATTCAACATAGTCAAAATGCCTGCTGGGATAAATGCATATGCCCAAGCAGGAATCACAGAAGCCACAGACGCAATATTATTTGATAAGAAAGTATTAAGTGGTGTCGTACCTGATAGTGAGCGTAATTCACGCATTACCAGCGGGGCAGCGCGGCTTACTAACGAACTGGTTTCTTGCTCTGGTACACTGTAATGACGTGAGAGCTGTTGCACTAGATCTGTACGATGGGTGGTATCTGGCAGGACACGGTCAAAAAAGCTGTTGTCATCATCAGCGATAGTAGCGTTAGCAAAGCTATTAGAGATGTTACCATCAGCCAGACGTGCAACCAAAATAGCGTATAATTTTTCTAATAAAGATGAGCGGTTGGCATCCGTTGCATTATTTAAAAGAACGGGTGTTACTGTACGGGTTAAATGTTCAATGATATTCATAATTCGATCCTCAACAAAATGAAGGGTTAACAACAACCATAAAACCAATGTATTATTTTTATATCCAACACACGAGTTAATAATTCTTCAATATATGTTCAAAAATTATTATTATTTATGGTTATTGGGTTTTTTTATTGCATTGCTATTTAATTTTAACAATACTGAGAAAAACTGCCGCAAAACAAGAGACTTTGTTAAATCTTTTGCAGTCTTACTCAAATATAACTAATAAATTAAAGCAAAATGGGGGTGTCTTCAGTTATTTTAAGGTAACTATTGCGTAAATATTGTGTTAAAAATTCAGATCGCCCCTACTTTGGGTTAACTTGAGTAAAGGTGTGTTGTTCAAATTTGCAGGGTCTGTCTCTGCTAGCTCAACACTTATGACAGTTTTAGGTATCACTCTTATCAGTATATTCACATTTGGCTTATTGAGATAACACGATATCTTAATCATAATCATACTTATCATTATTTATTGCTATTTTGAGGTGCTATGTCACTTTTTTCTAACCATACTTTATTTATCATTATTATTACGGTGGTCGTCAGTTTATTAGCTTGGCAATCACCCCAACTGATGCAAAGGTTAATTTTTTATCCGCCTGCAGTGCAGCGTGGACAAGTCGATCGCTTTGTTACTCATGGTTTTATCCATGCCGATGGGATGCATTTGTTTTTTAATATGTTTACTTTGTATTCGTTTGGACAAGCAGTACAGGGTTTGTTCATGTCCAAACTCGGCAGTCTAGGGTTTGTGCTGTTTTATTTTGCCGCTTTGGTGGTGGCGATTATGCCAACCTATCTAAAACAAAAGAACAATCCTGGTTATAGCAGCTTAGGGGCTTCGGGCGCTGTTTCAGCGGTAATTTTTAGCTATATTTTAATGAATCCTTGGTCGACATTGTTGCTGTTTGTGATTCCTGTACCTGCGATTGTGTTCGCGGTGGCGTATGTGGCGTATAGTGTGTGGGCGGATGGGCAAGGTCGCGGCAGTATCAATCATTCGGCACATTTGGTGGGTGGTATTTTTGGTATGTTAGCCACGATTGCCATTGAGCCAGGTATTGTGGCGCATTTTTTTAACCAATTAATGCACCCAAGATTTTTAGGCTTTGGTGGCTAACATTTAGGGGCTAAAAATTGCGTGGCACTTCTCGCTAGTTACAGGTTGCCCATTTAATAGTCGCTTGGCTAGTTAACGCTAAAGTCGTAAAAAGCAGTAAAAGGTAAAAAACATGATTTATGATGTGATTGGTGATGTGCATGGTCAGGCAGATAAACTCATTGGGTTACTGACGCAGTTGGGCTATCAACATGATGGTCAGTGTTTTCAAGCGCCCGCCAATCACCAAGCGATTTTTATCGGCGACTTGATTGATCGGGGCAGTCAACAGCTGCAAACCTTATCTATCGTATTTGCGATGATTGACCACGGGCAAGCGCTCGCGGTCATGGGTAATCACGAGTATAATGCGTTAGCTTACGCAACACCCGATGCCCGCGATGCAAGCCAATATTTACGACAACATGATGATAAAAACACCTCGCAGCATCAAGCGTTCCTTGATGAAGTAGGGTTTGGCAGTGAGTTGCACCAGTTTTGGCTCAAGCGGTTTTATGAATTACCCCTGTGGCTAGCGTTGGATGATGCGTGTTTTGTGCATGCTTGTTGGGACAGTGACGCGATGGCGATTTTAAAACCGCTGTTAACGACAGACAATCGCTTAACGCCTGTTGCGCTACAAAAAACCAGTGAGGAAGGCACGCCACCTTTTGAGGCACTGGAAAGAGTGCTTAAAGGTGTGGAAGCGCCGCTACCTGAAGGCATTCATCTAGTGGATAAAGAAGGTCATCAACGTAAAAATGTACGGGTACAGTGGTGGCAACCGAGTTTGTCGTTTCAGCCGATTCACCAGATCGCGCGCGCTAGCCAAGAGGATTTGATTCATATCCCTAAAGACACGTTGACCGCTGAGATTTTGTTCGGGCTTGACCATGACAAACCTATTTTTGTCGGGCATTATTGGCTAAATGGCACGCCTGAGCTACTTAGTCATCAAGTCGTCTGTGTGGATTATTCTGCTGCCAAAGATGGGTTTTTGACGGCTTATCAATTTGACACCGATCATCCGGCTTTGACCTCAGCGAATTTTATTCAATATCAGCATTAACCCAAGGCTAAACCATAAACTGGGTGTAATATAAATTAAAATATTTGTTTAAAGCTTACGGCTAAAAATGATAGCCAGTGAGCAAAAAATTAAGATGAGTTAGGTATGATTCGACGTCCGATTGAGCCGCTAAAGATGCTGTTTGTGATGCAAGGCTCGTATTTTAAACGGCTGATTGTGCCACAAGTTTTGTTGTTTATTTTCTCCTTTTTCATCTATTTTTATCAAACCCATATCGCTACCGAGCCTGTACCGCTCAATCCTTCGGTGTTTGCGATACTCGGTATCTCTCTTGCGATTTTCCACGGGTTTTGTAATAACGCAGCGTATGACAGGTTTTGGGAAGGGCGCAAGCTGTGGGGCACGCTGGTTTGGCTAAGCCGCAATATTGCACGCCAAGTGGTGACACTGCCCAATGTCAGTATGGCGGAAAAACAAGCCTTTATCCGTCATCAAATCGCTTTTGTGCACAGTCTACGCCAGCAGCTACGGGCTGAGGATAATACCGCAAATCTGCAGCGGCTATTAACCGTTGAAGAACAGCAAGCCGTAGTTGGGCAAAACTTTATTGCGTTACGCTTGACCCAAATCATGGGGCAGATGCTCGCCAACTGGCAAGCCGAGCAAAAAATCGATGTTTGGCAGTGGCAAAGCTTGGATACCACCTTGGGGGAGATTGCCCATATCCAAGCGGGCTGTGAACGCATTAATAACACACCGATTCCGTATGCCTATTTTGTGCTGCTGCATCGCACTGTGTATCTGTATTGCTTTATGCTACCGTTTGGACTCGGCAATGCGATTGGCTGGGTAACGCCATTTGTAGTCAGTTTTGTTGGCTACACCTTTATGGCACTCAATGAAATCGTCGATGAAATCAGCGAGCCGTTTGGTACGGGGGAAAACGAATTGCCCCTAGGGATGATGTGCGATACGATTGAGACGCAGCTGGCAATGCTCAGTCATCAACAATTTGCCCCTGAACAAAAGCCGCGAGTACCCGCCAATGTGGTGATATAGTTGCCGCATAGATTTTGATTTTCAAGGGTAAAAAATCATGCTATATTAAGTTTTAACCGTGCATTTCATGCACGTTTTTTTATTTTAAGTCCGTCAATTTTTTGGCAAAAGGAATTTTCCATGTCAGCAAGTCAGCCAAACGCCCAGACACACCAGCTACCACCACCCATCCCATCGCCACAAGGTCAAGCCAAAGTCGGTATCATTATGGGTAGTCAATCTGACTGGGAAACCATGCAAAACGCCGCGCAAATGTTAGCGGATTTTGGGGTGCCATTTGAGTGTGAAGTGGTATCGGCACATCGCACCCCTGATAGATTGTTTGACTATGCCAAAACTGCCAAAGCTCGCGGACTGTCTGTGATTATCGCAGGGGCAGGCGGCGCGGCGCATCTGCCAGGGATGTGTGCGTCTCAGACGGATTTGCCTGTGCTTGGTGTACCTGTCAAATCCTCCATCCTAAGTGGTTGGGATAGTTTGCTATCCATCGTGCAAATGCCCAAAGGGGTGGCGGTGGGTACGCTTGCCATCGGGGCAGCGGGTGCGGCAAATGCAGGGCTGCTGGCAGCGCAAATTTTGGCGATTGGTGATAGCACGCTTGCGCAAAAAATCAGTGATTTTCGCGCCAAACAAACCCAAACAATTTTGGCGAATCCCTTACCAGGCGTGATGTGATAATGAGCGATGAAAACCGCATTTGCTAAGCTATTACAAGTCTATGAAATTGATCATCAAACTATTGCTGACTGCTGGCAAAACATAGTCACTCACTACCAGCAGCCTCACCGCCATTATCACACGCTTCACCATATTCAGGCGTTATTAGAACAGTTTGACGGGATAAAAGATCAGCTAAAGCAACCTGAAAGCGTGCTATTGGCGATTTTTTACCACGATGTTATCTATCAAACCCAAGGCAAACCAGCCATGAGCAACGAACGCCAAAGCGCGGCGTATTTTATCGCCGAATTGGGCGGTTTTTTGCCAATAGACTTGCAAAATCGGGTTGTTGAATTGATTATCGCCACCGAAAAACACGAACTTGCCGACACGAACGACAGCGATATGGCGTATTTTTTGGATATGGATTTGCGTATTTTGGGGCAGAGTGACTTGGTTTATCAAGCCTATTGCCAACAAATTCGCCTTGAATATCAACATGTTGCCAAGGTCTTGTACAATTTTTCTCGTAAAAAAGCCTTAAAAAGGTTTTTGGATAGAAAGCGGCTGTATTTTACCGAACGATTTTCTACACAGTATGAGCAGCAAGCAAGGCAGAATATTAAGAGCGAAATCAAGACATTAACGTTATTTTATTTTTACCATTTTGAAGCAAGGCTTAATCAGTTGGGTTAAGCCTTTTTTTATCACCAAACATTTATAAAACTGCCTAGTTACGGTAAAATCCGTTAATTACCTTTTTGACATTCCTTTCTTTTTTATTGCAAAAGTTGACCATCTATGAGCACGCAACATCAAATCGCCCAAGCCTTAACATCTTTAGAAAACGCTTACAACCCAAGCGACGTCGAAAACGGCATGTACCAAGTGTGGGAAGACAAAGGCTACTTTCAGCCAAGCTATGATAAACAACAATCGTTTTCTATTGCGCTGCCACCGCCGAATGTCACAGGCTCACTGCACATGGGGCATGGCTTTAACAATGCCATCATGGACACGCTCACCCGCTATCACCGAATGCTGGGCGAAAATACTCTCTGGCAACCAGGTACCGACCACGCAGGGATTGCCACGCAAATGGTCGTTGAGCGTCAATTGAACGCCCAAGGCATCAAACGCCATGATTTAGGTCGTGAAAAATTCCTTGAAAAGATTTGGGAATGGAAAGCCGAGAGTGGTGGCAACATCACCCGCCAAATCCGCCGTCTAGGTAGCTCGGTGGACTGGAGCCGTGAGCGTTTTACCATGGATGATGGCTTGTCCAATGCCGTCAAAGAAGTGTTCGTGCGTCTGTACGAAGATGGACTGATTTATCGCGGTAAACGTCTAGTCAACTGGGATACTAAGCTACAAACTGCGTTATCCGACCTTGAGGTAGAAAACCATGATGAGAAAGGCTCACTGTGGCACTTTCGCTATTATTTGACCGATAAAAATGCCAAAACCCAAGACGGTAAAAATTACCTTGTCGTTGCCACCACCCGCCCAGAGACTTTGTTGGGTGATACTGCCGTTGCCGTGAACCCAGAAGACGCACGCTACCAGCATCTTATCGGGCAAACCGTGACGCTACCGATTACCGGTCGCATTGTGCCGATTGTGGGCGATGACAAAGCGGTGGACATGGAATTTGGCACAGGCTGTGTCAAAATCACCCCTGCCCATGACTTTAATGACTACGAAACAGGCAAACGCCACAATTTGCCGATGATTAATATCTTTGATAATTCAGCGAATATCTTGCCAGAGATGCAGATTTTTACTGATTTGCAAACCAAAGAGCCACAGCTTGAGACCACGCCTAGCGAGTATGCAGGACTTGAGCGGTTTGCCGCGCGTAAAAAAATGGTTGAGCAAAGCGAGGCTGAAGGCTGGCTTGAAGAAATCAAACCGCATGATTTAAAAGTGCCCAAAGGCGACCGCAGTAATACCATCGTTGAGCCGTGGCTCACTGACCAATGGTATGTATCCATCGAAAAACTGGCAAAACCTGCCATCGAGGCGGTGGAAGACGGGCGCACCGAGTTTGTACCTGCCCAGTACAAAAATATGTATATGGCGTGGATGCGTGATATCCAAGACTGGTGTATTAGCCGTCAGCTTTGGTGGGGGCACCGTATCCCTGCGTGGTACGATGACGAGGGCAATATCTATGTCGGGCGTGATGAAGCGGAAGTCCGCCAAAAATACCACCTTTCTGATAGCCTAGCGCTGCGCCAAGATAGCGATGTACTAGACACTTGGTTTAGCTCGGCATTGTGGACGTTTAGCACCCTTGATTGGACAGGTGAGCTAAACTTTGACGACTACAGCCAAGCACTCAAAACCTTCCACCCAACCAGCGTATTGGTCACAGGTTTTGACATCATTTTCTTCTGGGTTGCCCGTATGATGATGATGACCATGTACTTCATCAAAGACAAAGACGGCAACCCGCAAGTGCCGTTTAAGACAGTGTATGTGCATGGCTTAGTGCGTGATGGACAAGGGCAAAAAATGTCCAAATCCAAAGGCAACGTACTTGACCCGATTGACCTGATTGACGGCATTGATTTAGAAACCCTAGTCGCCAAACGCACCACAGGTCTTATGAACCCCAAAGACGCGCAAAAAATCGAAAAAGCCACGCGCAAAGAATTTGCCGACGGTATCCCTGCGTTTGGCACGGACGCGCTGCGCTTTACTTTTACTTCGCTTGCCAGTACGGGACGTGATATCAATTTTGACCTCAAGCGCATTGAAGGCAACCGCAATTTTTGTAATAAAATTTGGAACGCCACCCGTTTTGTGCTGATGAACTGTGTCGATAAGGAAGGCAATGCGCTAAACATCGACAAAACCGCCAATACTGCACTTTGGGAATTGCCAGAGCAGTGGATTATGAGCCGTCTAAATTCCACGGTGAAAGCCATCCATGAGCACATGAGCCAGTACCGTTTTGACTTGGTGAGCCAAGATATTTATGAGTTTATCTGGAATGAATACTGCGACTGGTATGTCGAGCTTGCCAAATCGAGCTTAAACGATGAATCGGTGAGTGCCGAGCGTAAAGCCCAAATCCGCTATGTGCTGCTCAACTGCCTTGAAGTCGCCATGCGCTTTAGCCATCCGATTATGCCGTATATCACCGAGAGCATTTGGCAGACCATTGCCCCTATCATCGATAAAAAAGCGACTGACAGTATCATGACTGCTGCCTTCCCAACAGCGGATGATAGCCTAATCAGCCTACAGACCGAGCATGACATGACGTGGCTACAAGCGCTGATTGGGGCGATTCGTAACATCCGCGGTGAGATGAAGCTTGGCAATGCGGTGCGTCTGCCTGTGCTACTTGACAACATCAGCGATGAGGAAACCGCGCGCCTAAGCCGTATTGAAAATCAGTTTAAATCGCTTGCCAAAGTCGATACGCTGACTATTGTGAATGCGGGTGACGGTTCTGATAAAGAGTTACCGTTGTCGTCATCGAGTATGGTCGGTCAGTTAAAAGTGCTAGTGCCGATGAAAGGCTTGATTGACCCAACGGCGGAGCTTAATCGCCTTGCCAAAGCGCAAGAAAAACTTACCAAACAAGCGGAAAATCTGCGTAGTAAGCTTGCGAATGAATCATTTGTGAGCAAAGCCCCTGCCAATGTGGTGGAAAGCGAGAAAGCGAAACTTGCTGAGATGGATACGCAACTGGCGGAAATGCATAAGCAAATTGAGCAGTTAAAGGCGATTTAACAATTGATTAGATAACAGAAATCCTATCAAAAGATAGGATTTTTATTCTTATGGTAGCTAAATGATAGAGTATTCAATATTTGGAGTTTTTCATGTTCGTAAAAATACCACAGCAAAAAGATGAACTCAAAGAAAGTATTGAAAAAATTTCAAAGCAATCAAAAAAGCAAGGCAAGGTGTCTCAACAATCCCAAGCTGACTACCAAGAGAAAATTATTGAAAGGATAAAAGAAAATATTGGTGAATTTGAGAATGGGCTTCAGAAGCTAATAAAGAACTTACTGGATATATTATTAAATTTTGCACCAAGCCAAATTTTAGAAGCATTTGCCACAAAATACTCATTGTCAACAGCAGAATTTTTTACAAGTAACAATCATAAGGATGATTTAAAACTTGTTAAGTTAGATTATATTTTAAGCCTAATGACATCATTTTCTGATGTTGATTTTGGGAAAAATGAATTTGCGTATGAAAAATTTGAAGAAGCCCAAGAAATTCTAGAAAAGATACTCATGCAATCTATGTTCTATCTTATGTTTACTAGTGAACATAAAGGAGAGTTGAGTGAGGTTAAATTTGTACAGACTTTACATCATATGGTTGTTAGAGGAGATTCTTACAGTATTCATAAAGTTCAAATGTGTAGAGAATTATTTACACAATATGATGATGTTTTAAAATCAAAATTTAGCTTAACGGCAAATCAATTAATAGATATTTTTATAGAAGTTGCCGAGATACCTTTGAAAAGATTAGAAATCCAAAAAAACTACTATCTTGAAGTAAAAAAAGCTCATAAAGAATTTGTTTCAACTATGGATTCTTTGCCAAATGAAGAAAAAATGGATTTTTTCAGAAACTATAAAGATTCCGAAATGAGAAATTCCACAGTTAAAGAATTAGAAAGGATTTATGAAGAAACAGAGGTCGAATTCGGAAGTTCCTTGTTCAATATAGTTAAAAATAAATTACCTAATGAAATTTTGGAAACCTTATCGATTAGATTAGGCGAAAATACTGATTTTAAACAAGGAAAAATTGCTTATTTTCTTAATAATGATACGCAGATTTATGACAAACCATTTATAAAGCTTGGAGAGGAATATCATTGTTATAATTCTCCAGTAATCTATTATAAGTTACAAAACTTATTAGAAAACATTTTACTTAATACGATACCAGCTAATAAACACCAAAAACTTTATTTTGCAAAGAAAGGTGAATATCTTGAAGAAAAATCCTTAGAGCTATTAGAAAGCGTTTTACCTAATTCTAAGATTTTTAAAAATTTAAAGTATGGAGTTAATTTTGAAGTGGATGGAATTGTTATATTTGATGATAATATATTTATTGTTGAATCTAAGAGCAATAAATTCACTATCGGAGCGAAAAAAGGTAATATTGAAAAAATTAAGACGGATACTAAAAATATCGTGGAGAAAGCTTACCAACAAGCTACAAGAGCAAAAAAATTTATCCTAGAAAATAATGTTTCCGAATTCAAAGATAAAAATGGAAAAGTTGTTCTTAAGTTAGAAAAAAAAGATTTTAATAACATATATTTGATAAATACTACTTTAGAGCCATTAAATCGATTATCTACTGATTTGAGCTCTTTAAAAAGTTTTGGTTTTCTACAGGAAGATGAGTGGATTTGGTCAGTTTATTTAAATGACTTGCGAGTAATATGTGAAATTTTAGATTCACCAAGCGAGTTTTTATTATATGTTAATAGACGAATTAAATATAACAATTTTCCACAAGTTAAAATGGCTGATGAGTTAGACGTATTTGGATATTTTTTAGAAAGGGGTTTATATTTTGATGATATCGAGTTTCCAAAATCTAACTTCATGTTAACTATTGACCATAGTTATGCTCATGATGTTGACTTATATTATTATTGGAAAGAAGGAAGTATATTTAAGGAGATTAAAAAACCTTCATTATATGGAAAAATGAAAAATATCAAGTATTTGGTTAAAGATATAGAAAATCTCAATAAAAGCGGAGCTACAAGGCTTGGTAAAATACTTTTAAACTTTGATGGTAATACTCAGGATTTTATTCATCAGCAAATTAAATTGATGAAAGAGTATAGAAGAAGTGATTTCCATATACCTATCTCAGATGAAAACATAGGCATTTATTTTATTCAACAGAAATTATCTGAGATAAGAAATGTTAAAGAGATGTGTGAAATTTATGCTTATGAAAGAAAAATAAATCATTGGTATGTAGTGGTTATAGGGGTAGATGGTTTAGTCGATTTCAATCAATTAAAGTTTAATAATGATTATAATGAAAGACTTGAAAATGAAGTTAAAGAGCTTCGTCAATTTCGTTTCGAGCAAGTAGCTGATATAGGTAAAAAGATAGGTAGAAATGACGTTTGTCCATGTGGAAGTGGCAAAAAATATAAAAAATGTTGTTTAAAATAAGAGGTCAAGAAAAATGATAAACCAATCCTTACATTTTGAAATCACAGGCAATGACGCAACTCGACTCATTCAAGCCTGCCAACAGCTTGGCATACAACCTGCCCAAGCCTTTCAACGGTTTGTCGCCCAACTATCCGCCAACGCCGACAAAGAACCAACGACAACCGAGCCAACCCCTGAACAAATCCGAGCCAAAAAACTCGCTCGTGCGGGCGGACTTGCCCAATACGCTAATCCAGACCTAATCCCACTTGAAGACCAAGCTGTCACAATGGCACTAAAGGCGAAATATGGTACTCATTGATACAAATATTTTGCTTAGATTCATCTTGCAAGACCATGCCGAACTCAGCAAAAAGGCTAACCAAATAATCGCTGATAATAGGGTTACCTGTCTAAACTCAGTCGTTTATGAAGCCATTCACGTTTTACAAAATGTCTATGGTATAGACCGTTTAATCGTAGCGAATGAAATCCAATCGCTATTTATCGATGACATTATCGAAAGCGATGATAAAGCCTTATCAATCAAGGCATTAAAGGTATTTAAAGAAACCAAGATGGATTTTATGGATTGTTTATTAATCGCGTATGACATACTTTATCAACATCAAATTTTCTCATTTGATAAAAAGGTTAATAACTACCTAAAACGACATCATCAAAATTAAAAAACCCGCAAAATCTGTGGGTTTTCTTTTACCTTTTAAAAATCAATGAGCTTCATCCCAATTATCGCCAATGCCTACTTCAACGACGAGCGGCACCGCAAAATCCACATCCCAGCCTTTTTCCTTAGCGGTTTTTGACAACACATCTTGCATGGCGTTCTTTATAAGTTTAGCGATTTCATCGACTTTGTCTTCATCGGCTTCAAACACCAGCTCATCATGCACCTGTAGTAGCATTTTGGCATGGTCTCGGGGCAATACCTCATTCACCGCAATCATGGCAAGTTTGATGATATCGGCAGCACTGCCTTGTAGTGGCGCATTAATCGCCGCGCGTTCTGCCGCTTGGCGCACGCCGCGGTTGGGGTGCTGCATATCGGGGGTAAATAGCTTACGCCCCAAAATCGTGGTGATATAGCCTTGGTTTTGAGCAGCCGTGCGGGTGGCTTGCATATAGGCACGTACCGTAGGGTAGCGGGCGAAGTATAGTTTGATATAGTCTTGTGCTTGCTGGCGAGTAAAGCCCAACTGCTTGGCAAGCCCAAATTCACTCATGCCGTAGAGTAGCCCAAAGTTGACCGCTTTGGCTTGGCGGCGTTCTTCACTCGTTACATCATCAAACGCCTTGCCCAAAATCTCAGCGGCGGTGGCGCGGTGAATGTCATGCCCTTCCTGAAACGCGCGGATTAGCACAGGGTCATTGGCAAAGTGTGCCATCAGCCGAAGCTCGATTTGCGAATAGTCTGCCGATAGCACCTTGCGACCTTTAGGGGCAATAAACGCGCCACGAATCAACCGCCCAGTATCGGTGCGAATCGGGATATTTTGCAAATTCGGCTCAGTCGATGACAACCGTCCTGTGGTCGTCAACGCTTGATGATAACTGGTATGCACACGGTCATTGCTGTCTGCCACATTTGCCAACGCGTCGGTGTAGGTGCTTTTAAGCTTGGACAGACTGCGATGCTCAAGCACGGTTTCAATGAGCGGATGGTCGATGGTGGCAAGCACCGCTTCACTGGTGGAGTATTGCCCGGTTTTGGTTTTTTTACCGCCTGTAATGCCTAAACGGTCAAATAGCACTTCACCCAACTGCTTTGGACTGGCAAGGTTAAAGGTTTCGCCCGCTTGCGCAAAGGCGACTGTTTCAAGTGCTTGGATTTTTTCATCAAAGCGCGCGGACAATTCCCCTAAAAACGCTTTATTAAGCAAAATTCCATCATGCTCCATTTGGCACAGGATTTGGGCAACGGGGATTTCTAGTTCATGGAGCAGGTTGGCGTTGTTCGGTTCGGCGTTGAGTTTTTCGCTAAACAGTTCAAATAGCTGATAGGTGATATCGGCGTCTTCGCAGGCGTAGTCACTTGCCACGGTTAAAGGGACTTTGTCAAAGGTGATTTGCTTGGCGCCTTTGCCTGCCACATCTTCAAAGGTGATGGTTTGGGTGTGTAGATAGTGGCGCGCCAAGTCGTCCATGCCATGGCGGGTAGCAACGGCATTAATCACATAGCTGGCAAGCATGGTGTCCATTGCCCAGTTGCTCGGCTCGTTGATTAAGTCGATATCATAATTTGCCAAAATATGCGCGTCGTATTTTAAGTGCTGACCGATTTTGCCGATTTGTGGATTTTGCAAAATCGGTTTTAACTGCGCTAAAACATCCTCACGGGCAAGTTGTTCAATCCGATTGCCCATCTCATCAACGTGGGCAACAGGTACATAATAAGCTTCATGCGCTTGCAGCGCAAACGACAAGCCGACCAGCTCGGCATGTTGCCAATTCACATCGGTGGTTTCGGTATCAATGACAAAATGCTTTGATGCGCCAAGGCGTTGGATTAACGTATCAAAATCGGCTTGGGTAGTGACAGTGTGCCACTGCTTGTTGGCAGTATTCTTGCTATCTTGGCTAGTCTTAATCGCTTCCACCACAGCATTTTGAGCAGGCTCAGCGGCTTTAAAATTGCCGTTATTTGATGGGTGAAACGGATGATTGAGCGACGCTATTTCACTTTTAAATTCCAGTTCGGTAAAAATTGCGCGTTTTTCTGCTATGTTAAAACTTGGGTCAGTCGGTAGTCGCAAAGTCTCCCAGTCAGGCACGATATCAAGGTCGGTGATAATGGTCGCCAAGCGTTTATCCAGCGCGATGCTGTCGGTGCTTTGCAAAAAGGTTTGTTGTTGCTTGCCTTTTAACTGGTCGACATTGGCAAGGATATTGTCAATGCTGTCGTATTGCTCAAGCAGTTTTTGTGCGGTTTTTGCGCCGATGCCTGCGACACCTTTGATACCATCTGATGCGTCGCCCATGAGGGTAAGATAGTCGATGATTTGACGAGGCTCGACGCCAAATTTTTCTTTGACCCCCGCGATGTCATAGCGTTTGTCATCAAAGCTATTTTCCACGATGACGCAGGGATTGACCAGTTGGCACATATCTTTGTCACCTGTGGAGATGATGACATGATGACCTTCTAGGCAAGCACGGTGGGCGAGTGTACCGATGATGTCGTCAGCTTCTACACCTTCAATCGCAAGGATCGGTATGCCCATCGCTTGTATCATCTTGTGAATGTAAGGGATTTGCTCGGCAAGTTCGGCGGGCATTTCTGGGCGGTCGCCTTTATAAATGGGGGAAAGCTTGTGGCGAAAGGTGGGCGCTTTGGTATCGAATGCCACCGCCATGTGCGTCGGGCGGTATTTTTCCATCAGTTTTTTGAGGGCGTTGAGCGTGCCGCGGATGGAATTGGTGTGCAAGCCTTGGGTGGTTTGCATGGTGACAGGCAAGGCGTGAAAATTGCGGAACATATAATACGAGCCGTCCACCAAGATAAACGGCGGCTTGTCGGTATTAATGTGATCGGTATCAAGTAGGGCAGTTGCAGTCATAGGATTACTTATCTTTATGTTGTTAAAATATGGTGTCAAAATATAGGGAAAAATTTTATATTATCCGCGTATTATACTGGCTTTTTACGGCTAATCGTTAAGCATTTCAAACTCATCGATTGGCAGAAGGTGGATAGATTTTGGCAGATGCCAATCGGGTGTATGCTAAGCAAGTGCGAAGTTTGGCGGATTGCCATGGTGGGAACTTTGCAAAAATTCCACCAATAGCCGATAGCCAATGTGCTACAATTTTTTAGCAATTTTAGGCGGTTTACCAATTTTTAGTCACAACCAATTTGTATGCATAACCAATTTCTAGGCACAAAAGGGAACTTTATGGGCAATACCTATTACACACTGCTTGACCGCACGATGACCGATGATATCACTACATCAAACTACCGCTGCAATATCCACTGCCAAGGCGCATGGAATGACAACGAACAACACATGGCGGCAGCGACAGGACTGTTGGCTTACGAGCTTGAAAAATTCAAACCGCGCAGTGATATGCGTATCGGGCGCATCAGTCTAGATATTTTTGGGCTGATTCATTTTGGCGATGTTAGCGTGACCACCCACATCATCCGCCCGGGTCGCACTATCGAACTGGTCGAAACCACCATGGCAGCCAATGGCAAAACCTGTATCGTTGCCCGCGCGTGGCGTGTGCAAACCAGCGATACATCAGAGATTGCTGGGCTGGAAGATGAGCGAATCGGTCATCCAGAAAGCTACCCGAACTGGGACGGTATGAAGCATTGGGGCGGTGGCTATATTGACAGTATTTATCTCAAAGCTGACCCCGACAACCGCCAAGGCGATGGCATCGTGTGGATCAATACCGATATCGACATGGTCGAAGAAAACGGTCAAGCAAAGCCCACATCTGACTTTGTGCATTTGATGGGTATGGTCGATACCGCCAATGGCGTGGTACCGCGTATTCACCAACCCAATACCATTGAATGGTTTTTCCCCAATTTAGATTTGCAAATCCATCTGCACCGTATGCCTGTTGGGCGTTGGCTGGGACTTGAGACCGTGCAACAATTTGGGGGCGATGGCGTGGGTCTGACCAGTAGCGTGCTGCATGACGCACACGGCGCGTTTGGTCGTAGCGAGCAAATTTTAACCATTCGAAAAGCCTAAAAAACTATCAGGAGCAGCAATCATGGAAGATAACAACACACTAACTGAACACTCGGTCAACGACGCCGAATTTTGGCAAAAACGCTATGACGGTGGCTATACTGGGTGGGATATCGGTAAAGTTTCGCCACCCCTGCAAGCCTATATCGAGCATTTACTCGACAACGGCGTCAGTAAATCAGCACAGATTTTAATCCCCGGGGCGGGCAACGCCTACGAAGCAGGCTATCTTCACGAACAAGGTTTTAGCCATGTTTATGTGGTGGATTTTGCTAGGCTGCCTTTGGATAATTTTGCCAAGCGCTATCCCAGTTTTCCCAAAGCGCACCTGCTACAAGCGGATTTTTTTGGCTTAGACCCTGCGCAGTATCAGTTTGATTATATTATTGAGCAGACGTTTTTTTGCGCGATTGACCCTAGTAGACGCAGCGATTATGCCAAGCAAATGCAAAAGCTCCTCAAACCCACGGGTAAATTGGTGGGCTTGTTGCTAGATAAGCATTTTGAAAGCAGTCCACCGTTTGGTGGCGACAAGCAAGAATATGAAACATTATTTCAGCAGTTTTTCACCATTGATAAACTGGCGCCTTGCTATAATTCAATTAAGCCCAGACAGGGCAGCGAATTATTTTTTATCCTGAGCCAAAAGAAGGTAGAGGACGCAGGTATCCCCTAAGCGTTAAACTACTAATTGTTAAACTACTACTCATAACCTTACCATTTCTTTGACGATGAAGCAGGTGGGAAAGAAACCGTGTTTTGAATCGCGGGAAATTAATGGCTTTGAGCGCATCTTGACCTGAGCGCACGTCACTGCCCAAGAAAATCCGCAGCTAGGGGCATGGCGCTGATGATAAAAAAATTTGCCAAGACATAATGAATTAAATTTTTAATATTATGCCAATAATCTATATTGGCTTTTCAGCTTTTTACGTCAACGCCATAATATCCATGATGGAAAAAGGATAATATAAGGTCTTGGTAGCGGTGACTAGCACAGGTATTTTATTAGCAAATTCCAGCATCTCTTGTTCTGGTAACTCGGCAATATCAATCGACTGCCAGCGTATATCGGCAACGGCTTGTGCTTGCAGCAATAAGCTTTCAGCGATTTCACACAGATGACACCCGACTGTGCCATATAATCGCCAAGTAGTTGGGTCAGCCATAATGTGATCGTGCGGATTTGTGATGTTTTGCGCGTCGAAGTCGGACATATTCTGCCTTAGCATATAGCCAAAAATGCCATAATACGTTATATTTTTAGCTTAAGCCATTGCTGCTTTTGCCCCCGCCGCTAGGAATACACCGTGACCAAACCCGCTACCAAGAAACCCGCTACCAAAATGTCGATAAAGCCCAAAGGTGTCAACACAGCTTTACCACCCACCAACCGTGGTATCGGGTTTGGCGGCTGGGTCAAGCGTATTTTGCTCATAGTCATTGCCTGTTTTGTTGCGTTTCATGTAATAGTTGCAGCCTTATTGGTTGTCTGGAAAACCCAGCCTATCAACAACAGCATGTTCATGATACTGTATCGCTTGGGCAATTTTGCCCCTGTCAGTCAGACGTGGGTGGATGATAATCAAATTTCGGTGAATGTAAAACGGGCGGCGATTGCCAGCGAAGATGCCAACTTTGTCAATCATGCTGGCTTTGATGTGCAAGGCATTGAGAATGCGATTAAGAAAAATGAAAAAGCGGGGGCTATCAGCGCGGGCGGCTCAACCATTAGCCAACAGCTTGCCAAGAATTTATTTTTATACCCCAATCGCTCGTATTTTCGCAAAGGCGAAGAAGCGTTAATTACCTTGATGATTGAAAACCTGTGGACCAAAGAGCGGATTTTGCTTGCTTATCTCAATGTCGCAGAGTTTGGCAAAGGCGTCTACGGTATTGAAGCAGCCGCTCAGCACTACTACCATAAGTCGGCAGCGCATTTGACCAAGCGACAAGCCGCATCTTTGATTGCTATGCTACCTAATCCCAAATATTTTGAAGACAACCGTAACGACCGCCGTCTGCTTAACAAAACCCAAATCATTCTACGGCGCATGGGTGCGGCAGATTTGCCTGACACTGAGTAGTCAAAAAACGCATCTATCGCTAAGCGGTTAAAACATTACACTGTTAAAAATGATTTTTTATAGAAGGACTGTGCTATGCCAAACACTGCCAAACAAGACCAACCCAGCGAAGAGCATGTATCAGAAATCAATCCGATACTAGGATTTAACAGCATTTGCTACCCAAACGTGTTTGAATACCAACAAAACGATAATGAGCTGTATTTTAATCGTGAATTGTCACTGTTACAGTTTCATCAGCGGGTACTCGCCCAAGCCACCAATCCCCGCCATCCACTGCTTGAACGACTGTTTTTCTTGATCATTTTTTCATCCAATTTAGATGAATTCTTTGAAATCCGTGTCGCAGGCTTGATGCAAAAAGTACAAATGGGCGATGTGGTGAGCAGTATCGATGGTATGCGTCCCAGTAAGGTTTTGTCATATATCTCTGAAATCGCCCATCATGCCGTGGATAAGCAATACCGTATTTTAAATGATGAAATTCTGCCTGCGCTGGCGGAGCAAGACATTCGCTACCTAAAACGTGATGAATTGACCCAAGAGCAAGCCGCCTGGGTAAAAAAATACTTTGCCGAACAAGTCGCGCCCGTGCTGACGCCAATTAGTATTGACCCTGCCCATCCTTTTCCTAGATTGGTGAATAAAAGCTTGAATTTTATGGTGGGCTTAGAGGGGAAAGATGGCTTTGGTCGGGATATTAACATGGCGATTGTCCCTGCACCCCGAAGCTTACCGCGGGTTATTCGCTTACCCAATGAACTGACAGGTGGTAAAGAACATCACATCATGCTCACCGCAGTGATTCACGGGCATATCGAAGACTTATTCCCTGGCATGACGGTCACAGGCTGCCACCAATTTCGTTTGACGCGTAACGCCGATTTAGATTTATCCGATGATGTCGAAGACTTGGCGAAAGCGTTGGAAGGTGAGTTAGAGAACCGTCGATTTGGTGCCAAAGTGCGCTTAGAAGTGACCACCTATTGCCCACAGCCGATGGTGGATTATCTACTTGATGAGTTTGGTTTAAGCCAAGAGCAACTATACCGTGTCAATGGTCCTGTCAATCTGACGCGTTTGTTGTTTGATTTTAAAATCCCAAATTTGCGTTATCAGTCGTTTAATCATGCCATTCCCAAAGCGTTTCGCCGTGATAGCTTGGATAAAAATGAAAATGTATTCCATGCCATTCGTAAGCAAGATGTATTGGTGCATCATCCGTTTCATTCGTTTTCACCTGTGGTCAATATTTTGCGCCAAGCCGCCAATGACCCGCATGTATTAGCCATCAAACAGACTCTTTATCGCTCGGGGACAAATTCTGAAATTGTCCAAGCGCTGGCCGAAGCTGCGCGTAAAGGCAAAGAAGTCACTGCCGTGATTGAGCTGCGTGCGCGCTTTGATGAAAAATCCAACATTGAAGTAGCAAACTTTCTGCAGCAGGCTGGGGCAGTGGTGGTGTATGGCATCGTCGGCTACAAGACCCACGCCAAGCTGATGATGATTGTGCGCCGTGAGGAAGATAAAATTCGCCGCTATGTGCATTTGGGTACAGGCAACTACCATGCGGGCAATGCCAAAGCTTATACCGACTATGGTCTATTTACTGCCAATGAAGCAATCACCGAAGATGTGCATAAAATCTTTAACGAACTCACGGGCATGGGCAAACCAGCCAAAGTGCAAAAACTACTGCATGCCCCCTTCACCTTACATGACAGACTCATGGGCTTTATTGACAACGAAATTGCTCATGCCAAAGCAGGCAAAGAGGCGCATATCATCATCAAGGTCAACGCAATGACCGAAAAACTACTGATTGACAAGCTATATGAAGCATCGCAAGCAGGCGTTAAAATCAATCTGATTATTCGTTCGATGTGTTGTATTCGTCCGCAATTACCCGGCATATCCGACAATATCACCGTGCGCTCTATCGTTGGGCGGTTTTTGGAGCATACTCGCGTTTATTATTTTGCCAATGGGCATCAAAATCCCAATGCTAATGGCAAACGCACCCACCGTTTATATTGCGCCAGTGCAGACTGGATGGATCGCAATTTATTTAGCCGCGTTGAAGTGGCTTTCCCCATTGAAGACCCCGTCGTCTTCAAACGCATTATGGAAGATTTACACAATTACCTCAAAGACAATGTCAATGCATGGGAGCTTGATGCCAAAGGCACATGGCGAGCGATTACCCCTGGTGAAGGTGAAGCAGCGTTTTCGGCACAAGATTATTTATTGACCAAAATCACCAGAAAAAGCTAATTTTCCTAATCAAGAGTTTTGAGTTAATTGTACCGCTATCTACAGAAGATGGCGGTTTTTTTGTTGAGCGCTGCGCTGACTTACACTCAAAGTTCAAAATTTACCGAATAGTAATAAATCTGCCAAAATTTCACACAGCTAAACACTTATCACATAGTGATAACAGCTTGTTACGCGAACACTTATCACGAACTGGCTTTATTTGCTACTATCGAACTTATAAAAGCAAAAGTATGAAAGCGATTGAATTGGCTATTTTTTACATAAATTTAATCGCGTTATATTTAGAAATCTTTGACTTAAATTGATACTAATAGAAAACATAAGGAAAATTACCATGTCACAGAATCAAGCACAAAACCAACCAAGCAACCAAACCGAGATTCAAAAAGCGACAGAAAATGTGGATCCTAGTCAATTATCAGAAAACTTGGATAAACAAAATAGCGTAAAAGGTGAGCCACAAGACTTAGACAAAAGTGAAAATACCCCTTTTATTGACGAGTCATTGCGTACTGATAACCACTAAAATTTTAATTGTTAAACTTTTAAATACTAAGCTTTTAATCATTAAATTTTGAATAACTAATTTATACAGCTCAACCTATAAAAATAATAACTCATTGAGCGATAACAATTAATTAAAGGAATAAAAAATGCAAAATCAAAATAACGTAGAGATTGTAGACCCAAAAACAGGTGTCACTGTGACCCCACAAGCCGTTGTAGTAGAAGACAGTGTCACCCACCAATCGGGTGATGGATTGACCACAGGCATGTCACCCTCAATGGAAACGCCCGATATTTTTGATAATACCCCACAAGCGGCGGTAAAAGTCCAATCCGCAGAAGACGTGGCGAATGGCGAATTATCGGATGAAAATGTGGCGCGTATTTCCGAGGAAGAGGCGCAGAAATTACAGCAAACTGCGCAAGCCAATCTCAATGCAGAAAACTCACTTCATACGTTATCAGATGGTAGTGTAGATATCGACCGAGATCACTAATTTTCGATATCATTAAGTTAAGTTTGAGCATTTTATTGGGTTGATACCGAAAAAGGAATGACCATGAATTCACCAGAAGCACAAACCAAACACGTTAATTTAGGCGATAAGTCTGCCGAGTTTGTCGACCGTCGTGACCAACCGGGACAAGCGTTCGATGATAATGTCAATGAACATACCATTGGCGGGGACGCGGTTGGTAATGAACAGCTAAAAAGCGACACCATTAATGAGCGCAATCTTTATAGTACCCCAGAAAATGCCCAAAAACGCACTATAAATCCTGATGGCTCTATTCCAAGCGTTGGTAGTGAGTGACAGTAAATGGCAGTGAGTCAGTTTAAGGATTAAATTGTAATAGCTAACCATTCACCTCATTTGATGGTTAGCTTTTTTTTATCGTTACAGTCTACAAAAACCTCACGCAATCCAACTAGGTACGCCACTATGAAAGCGTAATTCATCATCTGGTTCATTGATGAGCTGCGTTTCTACTTGACGAAAAAACGCCACCCGCGCATCAATCGGCTCGTCACTGATACTTTGTGCCAATGCCAGATAATCTTCAAAATGACGACTTTCTGATTTTAGCAAATAGCGATAATATTTTGCCAAACGCTCATCCTCAATCACTTGTGACAGTGCCCAAAAACGTTCACACGATCGGGCTTCGATGAAAGCACCAATAATTAACGTGTCTATCATCGCTTGCGGCTCATAAGTGCGTTTATGTTTGAGCATACCTGCAGCGTAGCGACCTGCAGCAATATGTTGCCATGCTTGTCCACGCTCTGCCATCAATCCCATCACTTGCTCATAATGGAGCATTTCTTCTCGAATCAGCTGAGCAAGCTTTAATTGTAGCTCGGTATGCGACATATAGCGAAAAATCAAATTCATCGCGGTGCCTGCGGCTTTTTTTTCACAATTGGCATGATCTTGGATGATAGTCGGCAAATCTGCCATTGCGGCTTTTAGCCATTTATCCGACGTCGTACAACCCAAAAACGCCAACACTGGGCTGATATCAATGGGCTTTGGCTGATAGACAGAGTTATCGTTATCCAAGTCGATGACGGCTGATTCATCAAAACTGCCGTCCGTTTGTACTGGGGTATTGATAAGAGCGGAATTTGACAAGGGATTACTCACTTATTGACACGTTAATGAAGTGATATTTTACCAAAAATCAACGATAAAACCCTTAGCACAAAAATTTATATATAACGATTATTTAAAAAATAAATAGTTTTTATTTCTTTATTTTTATAAATGATGTTCGTATAATCAAATGTGAATTTTTTGCTATTTTAGGTCAAAACATAAGGAAAAATGCCATGTCAGAACGCGTTCAAAAGGGTAGTCTAGCGATTGATACACAGCTTTATAATTTCATTGCCAATGAAGTTACGCCAGTCGTGGGCATCGATAACGAAAAATATTGGCAAGAATTTGAAAAAATTGTCCAAACATTCCAACCCCGTAATAAAGCATTGTTGGCAAAACGTGACGAGATTCAAACCCAAATCGATGACTGGCATGACAAAAACCCCGCTAGCAACGGTCAAATCGACAAAGCCGCTTATACCCAATTTTTAAAAGACATCAACTATATCGTGCCAGAAGGCGATGACTTTTTGGTTGAAACCCAAAACGTGGATGACGAAATCGCCCATATCGCAGGCCCACAGTTGGTGGTACCCGTACGTAATGCCCGTTATGCGCTAAACGCCGCAAATGCGCGTTGGGGCAGCTTGTATGATGCGCTATACGGTACTGATGTTATCGATGAGACCAATGGCGCAGAAAAAGGCAAAGGCTACAACCCTGTTCGTGGTGGCGAAGTCGTAAAATACGCCAAAAACTTCTTGGATGCCAATTTTGCCTTAGCTGAGGGTAAATATGCTGACGTTACCGGTTTTAAAGTTGAAGACGGTAAATTAGTGATACTCCAAGGCGATAAAACCACCTCATTAGCCCAGCCAGAAAAATTCGCGGGTTTCTTAGGCGATGCGGCAAATCCAACAGGTATTTTACTGAAAAACAACGGCCTACATGCCGAAATCCAAATCGACCCATCAAGCCATGTGGGTAAAGATGACCCTGCAGGCATCAAAGATGTATTGATGGAAGCCGCGGTTACCACCATTCAAGACTGTGAAGACTCAGTCGCTGCCGTTGACGCCGAAGAGAAAGTAGAAGTATATCGCAACTGGTTTGGCTTGATGAAAGGCGACCTGAAAGACACCTTTGAAAAAAATGGCAAACAAACCACGCGCGCCATGAACCCCGACCGTGAATACACCGCGCCAGATGGTGGAAAAATCACCTTGCACGGCCGTTCAGTAATGCTGATTCGAAACGTCGGTCACTTGATGACCAACCCCGCGATTTTAGTCGATTTTGAAGGCAAACAAGAAGAAATTTATGAAGGTATCATGGATGCGCTAATCACACCACTGTGTAGCCTGCCAGATATCTTGGGTAAAAATAGCTTAAGCAATTCACGCACAGGTTCGATGTATATCGTAAAACCAAAAATGCACGGTCCAGAAGAAGTGCAATTTACGGTAGATTTATTCTCAGCGGTAGAAAAAGCGTTAAACCTACCCGAGAATACCTTAAAAGTCGGTATCATGGATGAAGAGCGCCGTACTACCGTTAACTTAAAAGAATGTATCCGGGTTGCTAAAAACCGCGTTATCTTTATTAACACAGGCTTTATGGATCGTACCGGTGACGAGATGCACACCAGTATGAAAGCGGGTCCATTTGTCCGTAAAAACGACATGAAAAATACTGATTGGCTCAATGCTTATGAGCGTTGGAACGTAGACATGGGCGTCAAATTGGGCTTACCTGGTAAAGCGCAAATCGGTAAAGGTATGTGGGCAAAACCTGACAACATGAAAGAAATGGTTGCCACCAAGTCCAATCATCCAAAATCAGGCGCGACTTGTGCATGGGTACCATCACCAACAGGCGCAACGCTTCACGCCATGCACTACCATGAAACCAACGTCATGGACGTGTTAGATAATATCAAAGACCGCGAGCCTGCCAAGCTAGATGACATTTTGACCGTGCCACTTGCTACGGATACCAACTGGACAGAGGAGCAAAAAACTGCCGAGCTTGAAAACAACATTCAAGGTATCTTAGGATATGTAGCGCGCTGGGTTGACCAAGGCGTTGGCTGTTCTAAGGTACTGGATATTGATGACGTTGCCTTGATGGAAGACCGCGCTACCTTGCGTATTTCTAGCCAGCACGTTGCTAACTGGCTAGCGCATGAGGTTGTGACGCCACAACAAGTGGATGACGTACTCAAACGTATGGCAAAAATGGTCGATGAGCAAAGTAAAGACGATCCAGCCTATATCCCAATGGCAAATGACTATAACACTTGGGCATACAATGCGGCGCGTGATCTTATCTTCAAAGGTACCGTACAACCCAGCGGATATACTGAGCCATTGTTACATCAAGCCCGTCTTAATCTCAAAGCTAACTAGATTTTAGCAATTAAAACCTATCAATCATTCAAAAAACCATCAGATTTGTAACTGGTGGTTTTTTTATGGCATAAAAATATTGCAAAATGTTTCAGAGTGAATTACTCTAATTTCACAAGGAAAGTTTTAGATTTTGTTAACTGTTTCATTGTTTTGTAACAAATTGTTGGCAAAATCTATCTATACAAAAGAATTGCTACGCATCTGTGTAGTTTTACCTAGGATACTGTGGAGAAATCCTTATGAAAAAAATCGCTCTAGCTTCTGCTATCGCTCTAGCTTCAATCACTGCTGCCCATGCTGCGCCAACTGTATATGGTAAAGTCTTATTAACTGGCGAATATACAGATATTGATGATAAAACTGCTAAAAATGATGATACTTCTAATACAAAATTAGTTTCTAACTCTTCACGTATTGGTTTTAGAGGTGAAGATGATCTTACTGATACTACTAAACTTGTGTATCAATTAGAGTATGGTATTGATGTTGACGCTGATAGCAATGCCCGTAAAACTAACCAACAATTTTACTCTCGTAATACATTCATCGGTTTAGCTCATAACACTATGGGTACTTTACTTGCCGGTCGTCACGACACACCATTTAAACTAACTAAAGGTAGTGTTGATGTATTCAATGATTATGACAATGTAGCGCTAGGCAAGCTAATGGCAGGTGAACAACGCGTTGACAACGTGATTGCTTATAAATCACCAACATTGGTAGGTACGCCAGTTACTTTTTTAGGGGTGGTGAGCCTCGATGAATGCTCTAAAAATGATGACGATAAATGTGTAGCTACGCCAGCTGTTGCAGCCGTTGCACCACAAGCGATTTATGATGTGACTGGTAAAAATATTATTGGTTACACTAAAGGTACACCAGCTAAAGCTGCAACTTATAGAGACAAATCAAACGCTTATTCAGCCATGGTAAACTATGACCAAAATGGTGTATATATCGGTTTAGGTTATGACAATTCGGTATATGGTAATGATACCAGTGGCTGGCGTGTAGCAGGTTCATTAGACATGGGCAAAATGAACATGGTTGATGGTCTAACACTGGGTGCGCTATATCAAGATTATGACTTTAACACTGATGACAATGAGCAATCATGGTTGTTAAGCGGTAAATACAAAATTGGGGCAACGCCATGGGCGGTTAAAGCACAATATATTGACACTTCAAACCAAAGTGGCGTGAAAGACCGTGACGCTACTGAAGTTGCGTTAGGTGCTGAATATAGCTTTAACAAAGCTACCAAAGGTCACTTGTACGCTGCACAAATCGATACTGATAATGTTTCAGATAGAACAATCGTGGGTGGTGGTTTAGAGTATAAATTCTAATTTAATTACCTAAATTAGACGTCTTTAAAAAGACTAATCAGATTGACTGGTTAGTCTTTTTTGTTATTATCCATTTCCTTCGTGAAATTAAATACTGCCACAGCGTATTTATAGCGCAATCAATGTAAAAATAGTAATGTAACAATAGCGAGTAGCATGCACATGATAAAAAACCTATGGTTTGTCCCAATCGGGCTATTAGTCTCAATGGCCAATACCCAAGCAGCACCCCTCATTTATGGTAAAGTCTTTTTGACCGCAGATTATGTGCAAACCGATTATGACGAGGATTATCGGGCGACTACCACCGATACCCAGTCACCGAAGGATGAAAAAGTTACTGAGCTTAATTCCAACTTTTCTTATTTGGGAGTCAAAGGACAACAACCCTTAACCGATGATACGGATTTAATTTATCAGCTTGAGTATGGGATTGATGTCGATACCGATAGTAAAAATAACAAGGGTCAGTTTTACTCTCGCAACACCTATCTTGGTTTGTCTCATCAGCAGTATGGTACCTTGCGGTTATAGCGACGATAGGTCATCTCTACGCGGGTCGAATCAGTCGGGACAATTATAAAGATGATACGATTGTTGGGACGGGTATTGAATACAAATTTTAATTCTAATTTAACGGGAGATTGCAATTATTGTATATGCTAACTAATTCTTTAGTTAGCTTTTTTTATTGATTAGCATTCGCGCGGGGTTTGATAAAATAAAACTGTAAAGATTTCAATATGATTAAAAAAAACTGCATCGTTGTTTAAAAAACTATTGCAAAATATTTCAAAATTGTTATCCTAGTATTCAGAGGTATGTTTTTAGTAATTAGTAAGAATAAATTGTAAATATATTCAAACTTTATTGCTAGACTTATACAGTTAATAGTTGACGCTATTAATAGGAACCAAAGTAGCGATTTTCTTGCTTTGGTTGTTCGGAGAGGTAGTGGTGCTGACAAGTCACCAGTTATCTAAAATTTGTTTTTCCTGATAGAGATGTCCTATGAAAAAATTACTTTTAGCCACAGCCGTCGCTGCACTTTCAGTTTCTGCTGCCCATGCTGCTCCAACTGTTTATGGTAAAGCGTTAGTTACAGTTGATTATTCTGATTTTGACGATGAATCAACTACTAAGTTGAATTCTACTACCTCGCGTATTGGTTTTAAAGGTGCCGAAGCACTGACAGCTAATACTGACTTGGTATACCAATTAGAGTATGGTGTTGAAATTGATAGTGACAACGGTGGCACTGTAAAAGGCAAATCACAAAATCAATTTTATTCACGTGACACTTATTTAGGTCTATCTAACAAACAATATGGTACTTTGGTTGCTGGTCGTTTGTCTGCAATCGATGACAACATCAATTACGTTAGCCAAACTGTAGGTCAATACGACGGTTTCAATGCGGCTTCTTGGGATGGTGAGCGTGTAAACAATGCGATGGCTTACTTTTCACCAGCCTACAACGGTCTTCAATTCATGGGTATGTATGCATTTGAAGAGGATAACGCATCTGATTTATACACAGATGCAGAAGCGTTTGGTGTAGGTGTGAAGTATGAGCCAGCAAATCAACCATTCCGTGCTGGTGCAACCTACATCAAATCAGGTGATTTCAATACTACTCGCTTAAGCGGTGCCTATGACTTAAATAACCAAATTGGTCTTGGTGCATTGTATCAAATCAGTGATTTAGACAGAAGTGACAAAGAAAACTTGGCTGCAGTAAGCGCAACCTACAAAACTGCAACGCCTTGGACAGCCTATGCGCAAGCTGAAATGACCTCAAATGTTGGTGGTTTTGATGGTGATGACGCACAGCGTTTAGTATTAGGTGGTAAGTATGCATTCAATGCCAATGCAACGGGTCATGTATACGCTGGCTACTCAAATCTAGAGCAAGATGGTCAAGATGACCAAGACGGTTTTGGTATCGGTACTGGTATCGAATACAAATTCTAATCTTTACTAGCATTTGCTATCAAAAAATCCACTCAGCGATGAGTGGATTTTTTTATGAGTGAGCGATTTATTGATAAAAATAATTTTTTGCTAAACCTAGGCATTTTCGAGTAAAATTCTTTTTTACCAACGAGCGAAATAGATAACATGACAAAATTCATCTTTGTAACTGGCGGTGTCGTTTCTTCACTTGGCAAAGGTATCACCGCTGCATCGGTAGCCGCGATTCTTGAGGCACGGGGTCTGAAAGTTACCATGACCAAAATGGACCCTTATATCAATATTGATCCAGGTACAATGAGCCCGTTTCAGCATGGTGAAGTATTTGTTACTGAAGATGGCGCAGAGACTGACCTTGATTTGGGCTATTACGAGCGTTTTTTGCGCCACTCAAAAATGACCCAGCGCAACAATTTTACCAGTGGACGTATTTATTCAACGGTGATTGAGAAAGAACGCCGCGGTGATTATTTGGGCGGTACGGTACAGGTCATTCCGCATATTACCGATGAAATCAAGGCGCGTATCCGTGCCAGTGGCGAAGGCTACGATATTGCCATGATTGAAATCGGTGGTACCGTCGGTGATATTGAAAGTTTGCCATTCATGGAAGCGGTGCGTCAAATGCAAGTTGAACTCGGTCGCAACAATGCGATGCTGATGCATTTAACCCTCGTGCCTTATATCGCGAGTGCAGGCGAGAGCAAAACCAAACCAACCCAGCACTCAGTCAAAGAATTACGCAGCATTGGCTTGCAGCCTGATGTATTAATTTGTCGTAGTGAACACGCGATTAGCGATGATAATCGCCTAAAAATTGCATCGTTTACCAATGTTGAGCAACGTGCCGTTATCCTTTGCCCAGATGCCAAATCTATTTATCAGATTCCAAGTATCCTGCATGCCCAGCATTTAGATGATTTGATTTGTGAGCGCTTTGGGTTAGATACCCCAGAGGCGGACTTAAGTGATTGGCACCAGTTTACCCAAGCGTTGTTAAATACCCAACAAACCGTAACTGTGGCAATGGTGGGTAAATACGTCGAACTACCTGATGCTTATAAGTCAATCAATGAAGCTTTGCTACATGCGGGTGTGGCAAACAATGTCAAAGTCAATATTGACTATGTCGATGCCGAAAAACTTGAAAATGATGACAGCCTGTTTGAGCATATTAAATCTGCTGATGCTGTGCTTGTTCCTGGTGGATTCGGTGAGCGCGGTACTGTGGGTAAAATGAAAGCAATTCGCTATGCCCGCGAAAACAATGTCCCTTATTTGGGGATTTGTTTGGGGATGCAATTAGCCGTCATTGAGTTTGCGCGCAATGTATTGGGTTTAGATGCCAACTCAACAGAGTTTGATAAAAAAACCAAAGCGCCATTGATTGGTTTGATTACAGAATGGTTTGATGAAAAAGGTGAACTACAAGTGCGTAGTGACGCCTCGGACTTGGGCGGTACCATGCGTTTGGGTGCCCAAAAAGCAGAGCTTGTAGAAGACAGCAAACTGCGCCAAATCTATGGCAGCCCTGTGATTACTGAGCGTCATCGTCACCGCTATGAAATGAATGGTCGCTATATCGAACAGCTCGAAAATGCCGGTATGAAAATTTCCGGTTATTCAGCCAAACAGCATTTGGTCGAGTCAGTAGAAATTGCCAATCATCCTTGGTATGTGGCGGTACAATTCCATCCAGAATTTACCAGCCAGCCACGCGGTGGTCATCCATTGTTCAATAGCTTTGTTGCGGCGGCGAAAAAAGCCAAAAAATAGTATTTATGATGCACAAAAAACCATCTGTTACAGGTGGTTTTTTGTTTTTAGCCCGCTGTGTATCTAGCCAATTATGCTATAGTGATAATCAATAAAAACTTTGACAACATACTGAGAGCCCTATGACCACTAACTTACCGACACCACAATCCCATATTCAGCTCAACGATATCACCATCGGCAATGATCAACCGTTTGTGCTGTTTGGCGGTATGAATGTACTAGAAAGCAAAGATTTGGCATTTGAAATTGCTGAAAGCTATATTGAAATCTGTAAGCGCTTAAACATCGGCTATGTGTTTAAGGCAAGTTTTGATAAAGCCAATCGCTCAAGCTTGTACTCGTTTCGTGGTCCAGGTCTGGAAAAAGGTATCGAATGGCTAAGCGATATCAAAAAAACCTTCAATGTGCCCATTATCACTGACGTACACGAGCCGTACCAAGCTGAGCCTGTGGCAGTAGTGGCGGATATTATCCAGTTGCCCGCGTTTTTGAGCCGCCAAACCGACTTGGTAGCAGCGATGGCAAAAACCGGTGCGATTATTAACGTCAAAAAAGCACAGTTTTTGGCACCCCATGAGATGAAGCATATCATCAATAAATGCCTTGAAGCTGGTAATGATAAAATCATCTTGTGCGAGCGTGGCAGTGCGTTTGGCTATAACAATCTCGTTGTCGATATGCTGGGTTTTGACACTATGAAAAAAATGCAAGTTCCCGTGTTTTTTGATGTGACCCATAGCCTTCAGCAGCCGGGTGCGCGTGCAGATAGTGCAGGCGGTCGCCGAGAACAGATTACCACGCTAGCACGTGCTGGTATGGCAACAGGATTGGCAGGATTATTTTTGGAAGCGCATCCAAATCCTGATATCGCCAAATGCGATGGTCCTTGTGCGCTGAGGTTGAGCCAGCTTGAGCCATTTTTAGCCCAGTTAAAACAGCTTGATACCTTAGTCAAAGGGTTTGAGGTATTAGATACCCACTGATTTTTACTCAAATTTTTAACACAAATTTGCAACGCCTCGTTATCAAAATGCTATCAATCGATAACGAGGCTTTTTTTTGGCTATGGTATAGTGGTAGGTTATAGGATAGAACAACATTTTATCACCCACAGCATGAATACAGGAATGACCATGGCAATTCAAACAGTCGCGTATGATTTAAAAGGTATTAATGACCCAGCAGGCTATGAGGAAGTTATGAAAGCTTTAACCACCATCGGCGGGGTGCAGGCAGTGCATCTTGAGCCTGAAAATCATCGCGTGATTGTAAGCTTTGATGATACCCAGACGTCAGTTTTTGCCTTCAAAGCTGCGCTGACCAATGTCGACTATATTACCGAGCCTTTCCCGATTGAAGCACCTGCCAACCCTGCCAACAATCGCACTTTAGCGGGTGATTTGGCAAAAGATGGTAGACTTTCCTAAACTAAATCGCTTGTTCAGTAGTTACGCTCGGTGCGGCAAGTGTGCTTGGTCACTGAGTCATCTTGTACGCCATCTTGTAAGCCCTCTAGAATACTACAGGTAGGCGAGCCATCTCCCAAACAACTATCGTGCCATGCTTGCAGGGTGGCTTTCATTGATTGTAAACGCTGTATTTTATCGCTTAGTTCATCGATGTGACTGCGGGTTAATGCTTTGACTTTGGCATTGCTACGCTGCTTGTTATCTTGTAGAGCCAATAACGCTTCAATCTGCGCTAACGAAAATCCCACATCACGGGCATGTTTGATAAATTTTAGACGCTGTAATTGGGTATCGGTAAAAACACGGTAACCACTATTCGTGCGCTGGATGGTCTGTAATAAACCGAGTTTTTCGTACTCACGAATTTGTCTAGGCGATAACTCAGTCAATTTAGCGACTTCATTAATATTCATTTTTTGCTTGACCTTGACCTAATGTTAAGGTTTATAGTAATACCACAGTGTGATAAATCAAACTTTTTTTTTCAAAGAACGTAAAAAAAGCAACCTGAAGGATATGAATATGAATAACATCGTAGGTTTGTCATGGGTGGTGGCATTGGCGCTAGGTATAACGGCGTGCACAAAAAATGACACTAGCCAAACTGCAACAACGGCATCAAGTAGCCATGCTACAAGTACCGATTCAATGAGTACCCATGCGAGTATGACCCAAGCGCAGTCAATGCATCATATGGCTTCGGCAGCGGATACGCAGTCACAATCACAGCCGCCGCATATCATGGCTTATATGGATATCATGAATAAAATGCACCAAGCCATGTCAGCAGGGGTGCAAGCTAAGAATGCCGATGTGGGATTTGCCAAAGGCATGATACCGCATCATGAAGGCGCAATTGCGATGGCAAAAGTGGAACTGCAGTATGGGAAAGATGCCGAGATGAAAGCCCTTGCACAAAAAATCGTCGATGCCCAGCAAAGTGAAATCAGCGTGATGCAAAACTGGTTAGATAAAAACGAATCAAGTCAGATAGCGGCGAGCAATGCCAAAGAAATAACGCAAGCCTATCAGCAAAAAGACATGAGCAACCACGATGCCATGATGCAAGGAACTATGGACGCCAATCCTGATATCGCCTTTGCTAAGGGTATGATACCGCATCACCAAGGCGCGATTGATATGGCAACGATAGAGCAAACCTATGGTAAAAATCCAGCGATGCTAGCACTCGCCAAGCAGATTAAACAAGCGCAGACGCCAGAAATCAAACAAATGCAAGATTGGCTTAGCAAACAAGCCCATTAATTAAAAAAATAGCCACGTAAACGTAAAAAAGGAGCGTAGTATGACAACCCAAACCATCACATTAAATATCCAAGGCATGACTTGTGGCGGCTGCGTCAAAAGCGTAACCAATGCCCTCAACCAAGTGGCAGGGGTGCAATCTGTCGATGTCAGCCTTGACCATAACAACGCAACCATCAGCTTTGATGACAGCCAATTACAACAAAGCACGCTTAAAGAAGCGATTGAAGACGCTGGCTTTGACGTAGTATAACGACGCCACACAAAGACACCATACAAGACAGACACTATCATGACTACCCAATCGATTCACGCGTCAGACAACGCCCATACCGAGCAAGTCATTCTTGATATCGATGGCATGACTTGTCAAGCCTGTGCCAGCCGTATCGAAAAAGTGCTCAATAAAAAGCCTGCGATTGTGCAAGCCGATGTCAATTATGCCAATGAGGTAGCGCAGGTGCGGTTTGATGCATCACAAACCAACGCCGAGCAGATTGTAGAATGGGTGAAAAAGACAGGCTATGAGGCAAAAGTGCAGCCGCAAAACGCGCTATTTGAGCATGAAGCCCATGAGCAAAAAGCGCCCTACACCTTGATTGCGGTTTGGATTTGCTTGCTGCCTTTTTTGATTGGCATGGCAGGCATGATGATGGGCAGTCACGCACTGATGCCGCCGCTGTGGCTACAATTTGTGTTGGCGACTATCGTACAGTTTGGCTTGGCGATACCGTTTTACAAAAGTGCTTGGGCGAGTATCAAAGGCGGTCTTGCCAATATGGACGTGCTGGTGGTGCTTGGCACACTGACAATTTGGGCGTATTCTACCTATAGTTGGTTGAGCTATCTGCAAACCACAGCCCAAATGGGGCATGATGGGATGGCGCATAGCATGCCCCATGTGTATTTTGAAGCTAGCGTGATGGTAATTGCCTTTGTCAAAATGGGGAAGTACCTAGAAGCCCGTACCAAAAAACATAGCCTAAATAGCATCAATTTGCTATTAGCGCTCACCCCTGAGCAAGTGGAAGTTAAAAACCCCAATCCGCAAAGCCAAGATGCGCAGTGGCAAATCCTGCCCCTTGAGCAAGTCACGGCTGGTCAAATTTTACGTGCTAAAGCAGGTACTCGCATTGCCACTGATGGCATTGTCACCGCTGGCGAAGGCTGGTGTGATGAGAGCCATTTGACGGGTGAATCAGTGCCCCTGTCTAAACATATTGGCAGTACGGTGCTGGCAGGTGCCATGGTAGAAAACGGCAGCTTTGAATACCAAGTCACCGCCAAAGGTAGCCAAACACGGCTTGGCGATATGATACAAGCGCTCAACGACGCACAAGGCAGTAAAGCCCACATCGCTCGTCTCGCAGATAGAGTCGCAGGTATCTTTGTGCCGGTGGTGGTTGCCATCGCTTTGTTGACTTTTTTTGCCAATTATTGGTTCTTAGGCGCGTTTGACACGGCACTCATGCGCGCAGTGTCCGTGTTAGTGATTGCTTGCCCCTGTGCATTGGGTCTAGCGACGCCGGCAGCCATCATGGCGGGCATGGGTGTGGCAGCACGCTCAGGAGTTTGGTTTAAAGATGCGCAAGCCTTAGAAGCGGCAGGTGCAATTGATACGGTAGTACTGGATAAGACAGGCACCATCACCCAAGGTAAACCCCAATTATCTGCAGTATACCTGATAGATGACAATCTAAAACTGTTTAACCTAGACAAAGCAGCGCTGCTGCAGCTTGTTGCCAGTGTCGAGCGTCATGCAAACCACCCGCTTGCGACCACGCTAGTGAACTATGCTGAATCCTACAATAAACAGACTGATAAGCCTCAAAATCCAGCGGCATTTACCATAAGCCATGTGGAAACAGTGCTCGGGCAGGGGATACAGGCACAGGTAGCCACGATTGGGCGGGTGAAAATCGGCACGCCAAATTTTGCCAATCTTCAGTTGCCTGCAGCGACTATCCAAGCCAATCCTGTTTGGCAAATTGCCAGTCAAGTGGCGGTAAGTATCAATGACACCCCTGTGGCAGCCTTCGCGCTAGCCGATGAGCTCAAACAAGACAGCATTAAGGTGATTGCGTCGCTGCAAGCCCATCATTTAGATGTGGTAGTGATGAGTGGTGACAAGCAATCGGTGGTAGATTATGTGGGTCAGCAGATTAACGCCAGCAAGGCACTTGGCGAGCTGTCACCACGTGACAAAGCGCAGCGCATTGATGAATGGCAACAACAAGGCAAAAAAGTAGCAATGGTCGGGGATGGGGTGAATGATGCCCCCGCAATGGCAACGGCGACCGCAAGTTTTGCGGTAGAAGGCGCAACCGATATTGCCAAGCATAGCGCCACGGCAAGGCTAATGGGCGAGTCGCTCAAACATGTCGACTATGCGGTCACAATTGCCCGTGCAACCCTGCGTAATATTAAGCAAAACCTATTTTTTGCGTTTATCTATAATTGCCTTGGTATACCGTTAGCGGCTTTTGGTCTACTTAATCCAATGATAGCGGCAGCAGCGATGGCGCTGAGTTCAATTTCTGTACTACTCAATGCCTTGCGACTCACTCGCATGAAGGTCATTTCCTAACGGTTTATGGTTATTTTGACAACCTGTTGGGGCTGATTTTACTTGGCTAGGCATGACTATGCATGACTATGCATGACCTACGGGCGATAGTGATAAGCTGCTAAAACCTGTTAAAATATGCTATGATAAACCCACCCCATTTGTATTTTAACAATCCCATTGTTGATTATGACAGCCAAGGAAAATAACATGTACGCTGAAGAAACTACCACCAATAACCAAATCAAAGATATCATTGCCCGCGAAATTTTGGACTCACGCGGCAACCCAACCATTGAAGCCGATGTGATTTTAGCGGATGGTACTATCGGTCGTGCAGCAGCACCATCGGGGGCATCGACAGGTTCACGTGAAGCGCTTGAGCTGCGTGATGGTGACGCATCACGCTATCTGGGTAAAGGGGTCAAAAAAGCCGTTGCCAACGTCAACAGTGAAATTCGTTCATCACTGGTTGATATGGATGTATCAAAACAACAAGACATTGACAACAAATTATTAGCGCTTGATGGCACAGAAAACAAAGAAAAATTGGGCGCCAATGCGACCTTAGCGGTATCTTTAGCAGCAGCCCGTGCCGCCGCACAATCACAAAAACTGCCGCTTCACCAATACATTGCCAACCTGCGTGGGCAAACGTCACTGTCCATGCCTGTACCGATGATGAATATCCTAAATGGCGGTGCCCACGCGGACAACACCGTTGATATCCAAGAGTTTATGATTGAGCCTGTTAATTTCACCAGCTTCGGTGAAGCGTTGCGTGCGGGTACAGAAGTGTTCCATAGCCTAAAATCCGTGCTAAAAAAACAAGGCTTAAACACCGCAGTCGGTGATGAAGGTGGCTTTGCACCAAACTTACGCTCAAACGAAGAAGCGATTACTGTCATCATGCAAGCGATTGAGCAAGCAGGGTATACCGCAGGTAAAGACATTTACTTAGCGCTTGATTGTGCTTCATCAGAGTTCTACCATAAAAACGAGCAAGGGAACGGTCAATACGTACTTGAAGGCGAAGGCAATAAAGCCTTTAGTTCAGAAGGTTTTGCGGATTATTTAGCAGGTCTTGTGAGCCAATACCCAATTATCTCGATTGAAGATGGTCTAGATGAAAGCGATTGGGATGGCTGGGCGTACTTAACGCAAAAATTGGGCGACAAAGTGCAGCTCGTGGGTGACGATTTATTCGTGACCAATCCAAAAATCCTACAAGAAGGTATCGATAAACACATTGCCAATGCGATTTTGATTAAATTTAACCAAATTGGTACTTTATCAGAAACCTTAGACGCCATTTATCTAGCGAAGAAAAATGGCTATGCCACCGTCATCTCACACCGCTCAGGTGAGACTGAAGACAGCACCATCGCTGACTTAGCCGTGGGGACAGCTGCAGGTCAAATCAAAACAGGCTCACTGTGCCGTTCTGACCGTGTTGCCAAATATAACCAATTGCTTCGTATCGAGCAGATGGTCACTGCAAGCTACCACGGTGCTGATGAGTTTATCGGTTTACGCAACCCAAAAGCCTAATTTTAAAAGCTTAGCGCCAAAAGCTTAAATTTTAAAGCTTGATAAAGCATTGAAGTGATAAAAACCTTAACCCACGACATTGAATTTGCTACAATGCGTGGGGTAAGGTTTTTTTATGCCAAAAGTTTTTATTATTGAGTGCTGTCATGACTTATTTGCGTCAACTGTTTATGATTATTTTTGCGGTGATTGTGTTGGTATGTCTACAATACCAGTATTGGTTTGGCACCAATGGTCGGGGCGATTTGGCAGCGTTAAATAAACAAATCAGCGAACAGCAATCCATCAATACCGATCAGCAAAAAGCCAATGAGGTATTGCTTGCCGATGTCAAAGACTTAAAAAACGGACTTGAAGCAGTGGAGGAACATGCTCGCTCTGATTTAGGTTTAATCAAACAAGGCGAAACATTTGTGCAAATGTCGACTGCTAGCAGTGTGTACAGTACCGATGTGGTCACACCGACCGCCCACAATACCGCCAAGCCTCAACCATAAAAATGCATAACAACTGCCAAAGTTATATTTGTCTCAATTTTTACTGTCAACTGTTTACTTTATTGTTGAAAAGACGCCATGTCAGAACTTAACGCGATAGCCGCCAATTTATCTAGTAACCTTACGATTGACACCGTGGTCGTCGCGGCAGGCGTTGGCAAACGTTTTGGGAGCCAGATGCCAAAACAGTACACCCATATTGGCGGTCAGACGGTGCTCCAACACAGCATAGCGGCGCTAAGCAAAGTCCATCAGCTAAGCACTTGCTATTTGGTAGTTTCTGAAGAAGATACGATTGCCAAAACACTTAACTTTAGCATGCCAATCGAGTGGGTGATAGGTGGCAAGGAGCGAATGAATTCGGTGTTTAACGCCGTGCAAACGATTTGGCAACAATATAAAAATTCGTTGAGTGATAAGACCTCCAATGATAAAGCGTTCAATGACAAAGCCTTTAGTGAAAAAGCTAGTCATCATGCGTATGATAATCATTGGGTGCTGATTCATGATGCTGCGCGTCCTTGTGTCAATCCGAGCGATATAGAAAAATTGATCACACAGACCACGCAGCAATTTTTGCAACAGTCGCATCAACAGTCACAGCAAGAGCAAGGGCAAGAGTCGGCGGGTGGCTTATTAGCAGTACCGATGCGCGATACGGTCAAACAAATCATCCATGCACAAGACAAAGTATTGGCACAAAAAACGCTTGATCGCAGTCAGTTGTGGCTAGCACAAACCCCGCAGATTTTTCCATTGGCAACACTGTATGATTATCTAATCCAAGCCATTGAGCAAACGATTGCGTTTACCGATGAAGCCAGTTTATTTGAGCATTTTGGCAAACAGCCGTTATTGGTGGAGGGCAGTCATAGCAATATCAAGCTAACTTTTCCAGAGGATTTGCAGTTTGCGCAGGTGTATCTGGCAAAACCTTAGCAAAAATGGCTTGGCAACAAATTGAGGTTACCGCTAAAAAGCGCATAAGAAGAGAAGTGCTTAATAAAAGAAGCGCATGAGCAAAAAAAGGCAAAAAGAATTTCTAAAGCCACAAAAACAAAAAAGCCATACTAGATTAGCATGGCTTTTTAACTGTATTTTTTAGCGTTACCACTAAAAAAATTGGCGTCCCCACGGGGATTCGAACCCCGGTTACCGCCGTGAAAGGGCGATGTCCTAGGCCTCTAGACGATGGGGACACTAGCACGCTTATTTTATAGCGTGACCTCGACCGCTTTCACCGTTAATGTCGAAGTGGAGCGTATAATATATATTTTTATTTTTGCCGTCAACTGTTTTTTATGTATTTTTTTATATTTTTAACAATTAACCCATGATTGGTGACTCATGATACTTGGTAGAGCGGCATGACAAGCGCATTAGCCAACTAATGCGCTTAATTACAGTGCTTTCTAAAAAGTGTTGTCTAAAAATTTAGCGCCGTTCTTATGAGTGATTGTTTTGCGACTCAGGCGTCGTATGAGATTGTGGCGGCAGATTAGCGGCTTTATTTTTTAAATGATAGCGAATCCAAAAATGGGTTACGATGCTAATCACAATCGATAAACTAATAAAACCTAAAATGATCATCCAAATTTGACTATCTACTTGCATACTTGATCCTTGTGAGACAATCTAAGTTAACGCTGATTATCGATGCGCTGGCTATCAATACTTTGATTAGCTCCCATTGTTTGATTACGAATCGCATCATCGCGCTGTTTTTTCTTGAGTCGGAACGTTAGCCATAAATATGTTAATATGCCTAAGATTACGGCAGCAATCATATACATAATAATAGTAGTCCAAATACTGTTATCTACGCCCATGAAAGAGTCCTTTTTATTATTGTTAGCATTAGTGTAACAGGTCTTAACAGCTATTTTACGTCATTCACGTAATGATGTGTGGTAGCGATGTTACTGGCTATTTTCAAACACTGTAATAAGCGTCTACAAAAGCACTTTTTTTCACTTTTTCATATTTTTACGTTAAGATAATTGTCTAAAAAACGCTTTGGCAACTGACACGGTTGCAGCAAGGAAAATAATTATGAAAGTAGTCATCAGTGATGGCATCGAATACGCCCTAAATCTTAATTATCGTACCATCGATATTGAATCGACCGACTATACCAATATTGCAGCAATTGTGGTCACGATGACAGACTTGCCTCGTGTGTATCAAGATATTGAAGATTTGGGGTTTGCTATTCCGATATTTGTGGCGATTGAATATGGTGATGTAGTGCCTGATGAATGGCTACCCAATGTGTATGGTGTGCTAGAGCTGGCAGATGATCAAAAGTTTTATAACGGACAATTGGTCAATGCGGCAGCGGCAGATTACATCGCCACGCTCGATCCGCCTTTTTTCCAAGCCTTGATGGACTATACCGACTATGGCAATGCGGCGTTTGACTGTCCTGGGCACCAAGGCGGACAGTTTTTTCGTAAGCATCCTTCGGGCAGACGTTTTTATTTATACTTTGGGGAAACGCTGTTTCGCGCCGACTCCTGTAATGCCGATGTCCGTCTCGGCGATTTGCTAATTCATGAAGGACCAGCTTTTGAGGCACAAGCGCATGCGGCGAAAGTGTTTAATGCGGATAAAACCTACTTTGTGCTCAACGGTACTTCCTCTTCCAATAAAATTGCGATTGGTGCCTTAGTGGCGCATGGTGATTTGGTGCTGTTTGACCGTAACAATCACAAATCTGTGTACCAAGGCGCCTTAACCATGGCAGGTGGTACGCCTGTGTATTTAGAGACCGACCGCAATGCTTATGGTTTGATTGGCGGCATTCCTGCCCATTGTTTTGATGAAGCCGAAATCCGTGAGCGTATTCGTGAAGTTGCGCCCGATAAAGCCGATGATGCCCGACCATTTCGCTTGGCGGTAATTCAGCTGGGTACGTATGATGGCACTATTTATAACGCCCGCCAAGTGGTGGATCGCATCGGGCATCTGTGTGACTATATTTTGTTTGACAGTGCTTGGGTGGGTTATGAGCAGTTTATTCCGATGATGCGTGATTGCTCGCCACTGCTACTTGAGCTGGGTGAAAATGATCCGGGAATTTTGGTGACCCAATCAGTACACAAGCAACAAGCGGGCTTTTCTCAGGCCTCACAAATCCATAAAAAAGATAACCATATCAGCGGGCAAGCCCGTTATGTCAATCATAAACGCTTTAACAACTCGTTTATGATGCACGTGTCGACTTCGCCGTTTTACCCGTTGTTTGCCTCACTCGATGTCAATGCCAAAATGCATGAAGGTAAAGCCGGTCAGCGCATGTGGCATGAGTGTGTCATCGGCGGTATCGAAGCACGTAAAATGCTGCTAGACACTTGTACCATGATTTTGCCGTTTGTTCCGCCTACAGTAGATGGGCAAGCTTGGCAAGACTACGATACCGAAACCATTGCCCATGATATTCGTTTTTTCCGCTTTGAGGCAGGGGCGCGATGGCATGATTTTCAGCATTATGCCGATGACCAATACTTTATCGACCCCTGTAAATTGCTACTGACCACGCCAGGCATTGATATGCAAACCGGTGAGTATGAAGCAACAGGGATTCCTGCCGCGATTTTGGCGCATTATCTGCGCGAAAGCTCGGTCATTCCAGAAAAAGCCGATTTAAACTCGATTTTATTCTTACTGACGCCTGCCGAAACCTTGGCAAAATTCCAGCACTTGGTCGCCCGTATCGTCAGTTTTGAAAAGCACATTCGCGAAAACAGCCCCGTCACCCAAGTGCTGCCGACACTGGCTAAGGCATATCCGCAGTACCGCAAACTGACCATCAATGAGCTGTGCCAACTCATGCATAACTTCTATGCCAAGCATCAGCTCAACAAACGACAAAAACAAATGTTTGAGCGCGAATATCGTCCCAAGGTTGCTATAAGCGCGTTTGATGCCCATAACGCCTTTATCCGTAATGAGGTTGAGCTGGTTGCGCTAACAGAAATTCGCGGACGGGTGGCGATGGAAGGGGCGCTACCATATCCACCAGGGGTGTACTGTATTGTGCCTGGCGAAGTATGGGATGGGGCGGTGCTTGATTACTTCTTAGCATTGCAAGAAGGCGTTAATCGCTTGCCAGGCTTTGAGCCAGAAGTGCAGGGCGTGTACTGGGAGTATGACGACCAAGGTAAAAAGATTGCCTATGCTTATGTGTTAAAACAGCCTCACCAAATTTGATTGACGGTTTTTGATTCATAGGCTTTCTCGGTGAAGTCTATATTTGGCGCATTTGCAGGAGTAACCAATGACGCAAAAATTGGTCCGTATGGGTAGGTACGATGTTATCCCATTAAATGATAATCATTATTATTTACATTCTCAATCTATTATTGGATAATGACGGCTCAATTTTTTAAGAGGCAGTCAAACAATGACAATGAAAGATTTTCGTATCTACATGAGGCTTGGGCACCGCTATGTTGGATTTTTTATGGTTGGCATTATGCTGGTCTATTCGCTAAGTGGCATGTTGCTGGTATTTCGCGACACTGATTTTTTAAAATCTTCAAAAACTGTCAAGCAAGTCGTGGCAACCAATCTTGATGAGAAAAATTTAGCCAAAACCCTAAAAATGAAAAACATCGATTTTAGGGAACAGCAGGGTGATATACAGCTTTTTAAAGATGGACAGTACAATACTAAAACCGGTGAGGTGACTTATACCAGCAAAAAGCTGCCTGTGGTATTAGATAAAATGGTGAATTTTCATAAAGCCCCGTCAAAGGGCAGTATGGGCGGATTGAATACATTATTTGGGTTGTCGTTACTATTTTTTGTGCTATCGAGTTTCTTTTTATTTGCCCCAAGTTCAAAAATCTTTAAACGTGGTTTGGCGTTTGTTGCCGTTGGGGCGGTGTTGTCGGTGATTTTGTTGATGTTGTAAATTACCCTAACAAAAAGTTTTTTAGCAAGGTTTTCGCCCCTTCGGTGGCGAAGGATTCTGGGTGATATTGCACCCCTTGAATCGGATAGTCACGATGGCGAATGCCCATGATTTCATCGCCTGCTAGACTGGCATCTTTGAGGTTTTTATCACTATGTTGCTCACTAGATACCACGCTGGTCACTACCAAACACTCGGGGAGTGAGGCGGCGTCGACCATCAGTGAGTGATAACGCATGATGTCAAGCTGCTGTGGTAAACCTTGATACACGCCTTGACCATCGTGGCGAATCGGTGACGTCTTGCCATGCATGGGCACATTAGCTCGCACCACTTGACCACCAAAAAAATGTGCAATGCCCTGCATGCCAAGACACACGCCTAGCAGCGGCGTGGTTTTTCCCATTTCGGTTATAACTTGTCCGCATACGCCAAAATAGGCTTCATCATCGGGCGAGCCAGGACCTGGTGAGATGATGATACGGTCAGGATTCATCGCTTTGACGTCATCTAGCGTGATTTCGTTGTTGCGTTTGACCGTGACCTGAAAAGCACCTGGATATTCAGAGGATAGGATTTCACCAATATATTGGTATAGGTTAAAGGTAAAAGAATCGTAGTTATCAATAATTAACACTTGCATAGTCAACTCTAAAAATAGGTTTAGCGGTTATTCTAAACGTTTAAAATACTGCTGATATACATCGCTATCATACGTATCTAGTTGGCGTATCGTCATGATGGAGCAGACTTTACTGCACTGGCGCAAAATTGGACAGTACAACTTTCATCGCGGACAATTTACGCTGGATTTCTTCATATTCGTCTTCAGGATTGGAGTCATATACATTGCCGCCGCAAGTTTGTGCATACGCTTTTTCGCCATTGATAAACAGCGAGCGAATTGGGATAGCAAAAATACAATCCCCATTAAAGCAAAACTGACCGAGTGCGCCACCATACGCCCCACGGCCATCTGGCTCAAGTTGATTGATAATTTTCATCGCTTCAATTTTGGGTGCGCCCGATAGCGTGCCTGCGGGAAAATTACTGGCAAGCGCGGTGAACATATCATGATTAGGGTCAAGAATACCGACGATTTCACTGGAAATATGCTGGACATGTGAAAAGCGCTTGATATCCATTAAGTTACGCACTTTTACTGTTCCAAAGCGTGCCACCCGCCCGATATCATTACGATGTAAGTCCACCAACATATGATGTTCGGCGATTTCTTTGGGGTCATTGAGCAAGGCGCGTGCTAATTGGCGATCTTCGGTATCATCCTTGCCGCGTTTGGTGGTGCCTGCCAGTGGGAAGGTTTCCATCTCACCATTGCGCAATCGGAACAACAACTCAGGCGATGCGCCGATGATTTTTTGGGCGCCAAATTTGACATAGTACATATGCGGTGACGGGTTGACTTCGCGCAGTTTACTATAAATTGGCATGGTATCGCCTTGAATGCGATAATGCGATTTGAAACCCACTTCACACTGGAAAATCAGCCCAGCTTTAATGTCTTCTTTGACTTTCATCACTGCTGCCGCATGTTGCTCGCGGTTCATCCCATCGCCCAAATGCTCAGCAGTCGGCTGCGTATAGTCAGGCGAAATAGCGGTCAATAATGACTTGATTTCGTCAATACGATTGCTTTGGTGGTCGGTATCGTAATAATAATAAAAAATTTCACCGGTCATCTTATCAAGGCTTAACCCATCTAAGTACACCCCGAATTTGAACGGCTCGAAATCATCACTGGTCTGAATATTAAGGGTCGGCTCAAAAAAATTGACACTATCAAATCCCAAAAAACCGACCAATCCGCCGGTATGGCTACGCGAAATCACATGTTGTGGGGTGATTTCGCGCAGTAGTTGGTAAGGATTGTCACAGGTATAATCCGTGCTTTCCCCCGTGCGATTGTTGGTGATAGTCAAGGTATGGCGGTCTTTTGCCAACACCGTCATCGCAGGGTCAAAGCCGATGGCATGATGACGTGAGATATAGCTTTCTTCGCCCAACGATTCCAGTAAAAAACAGGTAGCGTATTTGGCTTCGATGCGTTTAAAGAGTTCAAAAAAATCAATGTCTTGTGCAAGTTTAATCAGGTTTGGTTTGCTGGCAAGGGCGATTTTGGGCGGTTTGGCGTGTGTAGTCATCATAGTGTCTTAAATTTATAGTATGCTAAATTTACATTATCTTAAATTTTAATCAATGTTTCAGTGTTCTAGTATGATGATACATTGTAATCAGATTAATCCCTGCTTGCAACTCTTTTATGGCATCACAGTTATTTTCACACTGATTTTCATCGCCCTTCTACGCACCCCAAAGTATGTCACCCAAAAGTATGCTACTGTGATGGGCTTATTCACGCTTGAAGCCATTATCAAAGACTTATTGGGTTAAATGAGTCAAATTTGGCAATAATTGGTTGATATCATGTTGACCATACGCTTTGGCGCCCCGTGATACGGTCGCAATGCCCACCCCCAAGCGCTCAGCGATTTCGCGTTGTGGTAGCGCTTGCTGAAACAAGGCAAAAATCTGGATGCGATTGGCGATTTCTTTTTGTTCTTTTTCAGTCAGTAGCGCTGCCAAAATTTCGCGGATAAAGTCACTATCATCGGTTTGGCTCAATAGCTCAACCAAATAATCATAGGCGGGTAGGGATGATGGCGAAGTGTGCGGCATAGTAGTTTTTTTGAGTAAAAGATAACAAGTAAAGCATTTCAGTGTTCTAGTATAGTGATACATTTTACGAAGTTTAGCAAGTGAACTCAATCGATTTTTATCCCTTTAGAAAACTAAAGAGGTGCGATAACTGGTTACTTTTGATTACAAAAGCGCAAATAACTGAATATTTAATCAAAGCTTAGTCGACACAAAGTCGCTTTAGCGAGGTCATACAATATGGTTATAATAAAATTGCTTAGTTAAAAATCTAAGTGAGTTTATTAATTATAAACAATGACTATCAATCATAATTTTATAACCGCGCCGTTGTCTTTAGTTATTGTGTAGCAGTCTTAATGGGCAATTAAGAATGGGCAGTTAAGATCAATGTCAAAAGGTAGCAGCGCGGTTTAAAGAGTTAGCTAACGCTAATGTTATTCAATACTAATCTTATTCAAAATAGGGCACTTCATTATGACAACCAACGCTAAGAACAACAGTGATTTTTTGAAAAATATAGTTTTTAAAAAGGTCGATCACCAACCACAGCGCGCGGATTATCAATCTCATCAACCTGGCAATTCGATGCCGTTTAGCGATGCCCATGGTAACTATCAGCGTAATATCGGCTTTGATACCGGACGTTTTAAAGACAGTAAAGTCTATATTGTCGGTGGCGGTATTGGCGGTTTAGCAGCCGCGTATTATTTTATCCGAGATGCCCATATCCCAGGTGAGAACATTACCTTTTTAGAAGAATTAGCGGTGCAAGGCGGCTCACTCGATGGCGCTGGTAATGCCGAAGACGGTTATATCATGCGCGGTGGTCGTGAGATGATTACCACCTACGAGAATTTTTGGGATATGTTCCAAGATATACCGGCGCTAGAGTTACCAGAGCCTTATTCAGTCCTTGATGAATACCGCTTGATTAATGACAATGATCCCAACTATTCTAAAGCACGGTTGATTCATAACAAAGGTGACATCAAAGATTTTCATAAGTTTAATCTTAGCAAATCCGACCAGCTTGCCATTGTCCGCTTATTATTAAAAAATCAAGACGAATTAGACAATCTCACCATCGAAGATTACTTTAGCCAAAGTTTTTTGGACAGTAATTTTTGGACGCTATGGCGTAGTATGTTTGCTTTTGAAAACTGGCACAGCTTGCTTGAGTGCAAGCTTTATATGCACCGGTTTTTGGAAGCCTTAGATGGCATCAAAGATATGTCGACCCTGTTATTTGCCAAATACAACCAATATGACAGTTTTGTGGTACCTGCGCAAAAATTTTTAATCAATAAAGGCGTCAAACTACAAAGTGACACGTTAGTGACCGCGGTTGATTTTGAGCAGCAAGGCGACAAAAAAATCGTTAAAGGGCTGACAACTATCCAACAAGGTCAACAAGTCCATATCCCTGTGCGGGATAATGATTTTGTGATTATTACTACAGGGTCAATGACGGAAGATACGCGCTATGGCACCAGTGACACTGCGCCTGATATCCGTCTAACTGATGATAAAATGGGAAAGACGAAAGGCTGGGTACTATGGAATGACCTTGCCAAACAATCGCCAGTGTTTGGTCGTCCAGAAAAATTTAACCGCCATGTACCCAAATCTGCCTGGATGTCAGCAACCTTAACCTGCAAAGACTCGGCGCTTTTACGCAAAATCAGCGAAAAATACTGTGTCAATCCGCCGCTATCAGGCAAAACAGTCACAGGCGGTATTGTTACCATCACCGATTCCAACTGGCTTATGAGCTTTACTATTAACCGCCAACCGCAATTTCCTGACCAACCCAAAGACGTGGTGGTGATATGGGTGTATGGGCTATTGAAGGATAAAAAAGGCAACTATGTGCCAAAAACCATGCCAGAGTGTACGGGGCATGAAATTGTGACGGAGCTACTATACCACCTAGATTTGCTCGAGCAAAAAGATGATATTTTAGCCAATACTATCGCTAACACCGCCTATATGCCCTATATCACTTCGATGTTTATGCCGCGTGCCAAAGGCGACCGTCCACAAATCGTACCCGAAGGCTGCACCAATTTAGGTCTCATCGGTCAATTTGTTGAAACCAATAATGATGTGGTGTTCACCGTTGAAACTTCGGTACGCTCGGCGCGGGTTGCGGTGTACACCCTCACAGATAGCAACAAGCAAGTGCCTGATATCGTGCCAACCCAATACGATATTCGCAATATACTACGCTCTGCCAGTACACTCAACGATGACCAAGGCTTTATCGGCGAAGGCATACTGCGCCGAGTGCTCGCCAATGCCTATTATGAGCACATCTTGCCACCCGTCGCTAAAAAAGCGCACAAAGACAGCTCCTTGATGCAGACGCTTGCCGAGCAATTTGAAGTAGTTAAAGCCTTTTGGCATAAAGAAGGTCATAAAGATGAGCAAAAAGTGCAGGATAAAAAATAAGCTTTGATAAACATTTGCCATTAAACCGAAAAATCCTCCTGCCGTCAGGGGGATTTTTTATCAGCAAAATTTCCTTTGCGCCTAAAAACCCTATTTCGTAAAACGGTGGTTTCAAGTATATTAAAGGTAAAATCACACATCATAAGGAACAAGTGATGAAACTATATACCATGAATGCCCCGCCAAATCCTCGCAAGGTCGACTTATTGTTAAAAGTCAAAGAACTTGATATCAATGATATTCATAATTTACAAGTCATCAACGTGGATATTGGCAAAAATGAGCAAAACTCGCCGGATTTTTTGGCGGTCAATCCACTCGGGCTGTTGCCTGTGTTAGTGCTTGATGATGGCACTGTGCTCAACGATTCACATGCCATTTGTGAATACCTTGATATTCGACTCGCAGGCAATGGTAAGCAAGTGATGGGCTCAGACCCTATACAGCGCGCCAAAATCACCGCCATGTCACGCAATGCGGAGTTTCATGTGCTATATAACATGATGCTGGCTTTCCAGCATGGGCATCCATCTCGCGCGTCGGTGGGCAACCAAGTGCCTGGTATGGCAGAAGAGAGCATCAACCGCGTCAAAAAAGCATTGCCGTACTTTGACAAGCTATTATCGAGTCATAAATATTTGCTCGGTGATCGACTTACCTTCGCTGATATCGTGTTGTATGTTGGCTTGGATTTTGGGCGAGTGATGAAGTTTAATCCAAAAGATGCCAGTGTGGTGGGTGACCATGTGGCACGTTTTTATGCGCAAATGAGTGAGCGTTTTGGTAAAAAATAACGGTTGTTGACATAAAAAGGGCAAGGTAGCTGCCCTTTTTTGGTAGTGGTATGAAAAGTATGCTGGTATAGAAATAAAAAAGACAGCTTGAGA